>QHXH01000238.1 GCA_003222855.1 Acidobacteriota bacterium | reverse complement strand
CCTGCGTGACCGCCTCCACCGGCAGTGTTGCTGTCATTTCTCAGTTTTGAGCATCCCGCGATGCCGAGCACAACGGCGGTCAGCAAAAGCACAACACCACCGCGAATGATCGATCGCTCGAACCGGAACGGTGACTCTCCGGATTGTGGCTTCTCTGGTGATTGGTGCGATGTTGTCATGCGGGGCGATCCTTTCGCATTGCCAGATAGTTTTTCGGGTGGCCGGTGAGTATACCAGTAAGGAAAACGCCTAGAGAAATTACCGCCGACTTACCGCGTGAGATAACTCTTTTTATCTCACGGGGTCAACGCGGATAAGAAGTAGGCCCGAAGGGCCGTGATGAAAGAATCCACAGATTACACAGATTCATTAGCACCTCAGATACGAGTCGAACCGTGTGTCTCCTCTGTGGGTTTACGGATCAACTGCTCGCGTTAAAGTTTTTGAATCTGTGTAATCTGCGGATGGTTCTTTTGCTTCCACGCCCTCCCTTACGGGCGGGCTACTGCCCCGCAACCCGTTTGTCATCGCTTCCGGTTCTGATTCGTGGCTTACGAACCGACAGTTCGCCTTAACGCTTTTGAATCTGTGTAATCTGTGGATGGTTCTTTGGTCAAGCTGCGCCCAGCTTTCATCGTGCGCGGGCTCGCGCCTGTCCAGCGCTTGAAGGCCCGCGAGAATGCGGCCGCGTCCGAGAACCCCAGCAGGTAAGCGGTCTCGTTAACTGAAACATTTTTTCCGTCCAGGTATTCGCGCGCAAGCTTATATCGCAACTCGTCCAATACCTGCTCGAATGTGACGCCCTCCGCTTTTAGCTTGCGAAAAAGCGTCTGCCGGCTGAGTCCAAGTTTGCGCGCGATGGTTTCAATCTTCGCTTCGCCAGTCTGCAGGATCGGAATCAACAAGCTCTCGACGCGACCGCGCATAGATTTTGACTCTTCCAGTTTCTCGAGCAGCTCTTCCGCACGTTCAGTCAACAGACCGAAAAGATATTGGTTTGGTGGCGGCATCCGCACGGAAAGCAACTCTTCACCGAATAGGATCGCGTTCATGCTGCTGCCGAACTCGAGCGGGACGCCAAAGATTCGATCGTATTCGGCGCGGTAGCTCGGCTCGACATGTGTGAAGCGAATTGCTTTGGGCGAGGGCCACTGGATAACACCGCCCGTGGCCGCGGCCATCTTCCGTCCATCGCACACGCACCGCGCGAAAGCGGATTCCGTGAGCAGCGGGTTATCGGCAAAGAGTGTGCTCCGAAACCTCACCCAAATCTGGCCAGCTTCCGGCACAAATTCGAACCGATGCGCAGTCGCGCCATCACCGCCATCGATCGCGAGTCGCGCATAGCGGTTTATCTGCCGGCACCCTTCCTCTGCGGTTGCGGCCTGACTGACCAGGCCCACGATTGATATGTCCGACAAGCTGACCTCGGCGCCAAACAGCAATGCCAGGGCGGGTTCGTTGCATAATTTGATGCCGGCTTTGAGCAACGCGAGGTAAGTCGTCAAAGGAAGGCGATTGTCCCGTTCCGAAAGGTGCGCAGGAGGAAGGCCCGATTGCTCGATTAACGTCTGGCGATTTGCCCCACGCGAGACTGCGAACTGCAGAAATGCTTCGGCAAAGCCGGTTGCTATTGTCGGTTCAGCCATCTGTTTGGTCCCTGCAACCTGCGGTTATGCTTTTGATACGTGAGGTCATGTTCAATGGTTTCCGCGATCGATACTTTGGCGGGGTTTTCTCGTATCACTAATGGTCGTATTACTTTTGGCGTGTTTCGTGTGAATTCGTGGATCGTCACCCTCGCCAGGCCAAGCGAAAACAATCCACGAATTCAGACGAAACATCACGAAGCTTTCGTTTGATAAGAATCGGGAGAAACGACGATGAGCAAATCCGAAATGACGACAGACTTTAGAAAAGAATCGCCGGTACTACAGGCCAGGATGGCCGGCGGTTTGTGGTGGTTATGCATCCTGGCGGGCATCGTGGGCTTCATCGCCGCGGCTCCACTAATCGTGGCCAACGACGCAGCGGCTACGGCGGCCAATATTCTGACGAAGGAATCATTGTTTCGTCTTGGATTTGCCGCCGATCTCATTAGTGGCTTGTCCTATCTGGGAGTGACGGTTTTCCTCTATTACGTACTGAAGGCCGTCAGCAGAAGCCTCTCAACGCTGGCGGCGTTCTTTGGCTTGGCAGGGGTCGCGATCGGAGCCGCCTCGTGGGTCATCCATCTCACGCCTTTGCTTTTGTTGCATGATCAGTACCCGAGTGCGTTCACCACGAGTCAGTTACAAGCGATGTCGCTCTTCGCTCTCAAGCTTCAGCTGCAGGTCTTTCCCATCGCCATGGTATTTTTCGGAATTCAGTGCATCTCGATCGGATACCTGGTTGCGCGCTCGACGTTCCTGCCGCGCATACTCGGCGTACTCCTGGCCATCGGCGGAACGTGTTACGTGATCGCCTCTTTTGCTAACTTCCTGATACCGTCTTTCGGACCTCGTCTGGTACCGTTCATCATGCCCGTCGCGCTTATCGGCGAAGGATCGCTGGGTCTGTGGCTGCTCGTGAAAGGCGTGAACGAACAACGATGGTTCGAGCAGGCCCGCGTAGCGAAAGGATCCCGAACATGAAAGCGGCCATCTATACGAGTTACGGACCTCCGGATGTGGTCCAGATAACCGACGTCGAAAAGCCAGTTCCGAAAGACAATGAAGTCTTAATTAAAGTGCGCGCGGCTTCGGTCAATCCACTCGATTGGCGCCTGATGAAAGGCGAGCCGCGCGCTATGCGCATCATGGCCCGGTTGCTCAAAATGCCGATTGGACGACCGGGAGTTGATATGGCAGGCGAGATTGAAGCGGTTGGCAGTAAGGTTACGGAGTTCAAACCTGGCGACGCAGTGTTCGGCGCGGCCCGTGGGGCCTTCGCCGAGTATGTAAGCACACGTGAATCAGGGATTGCGAGCAAACCCGCCAATGTCACGTTCGAGCAAGCCGCTTCCGTAAACGTCGCGGGGCTGACGGCGCTGCAGGGACTTCGCAATCACGGAAAGATTCGCCAGGGCACCAAGGTCTTGATTAATGGTGCGGCGGGAGGCGTTGGTACGTTCGCGGTGCAGATCGCCAAGGTGTTCGGCGCGCACGTGACCGGCGTATGTAGCACGAGAAATGTAGACATGGTCAGATCAATCGGCGCAGACGAAGTCATTGATTACACGCGGAACGATTTCACCAGGGGCGAGCAACGCTATGATTTGATTCTCGACTGTGTTGGTAATCATTCGTTTTCAGAATGCCGGCGCGTCTTAAATCCCGAGGGACGGTGCATCATGATCGGGGCGCCGCACGACGTTTCGATGATCGGTCTGCTGGCGCCCATGATCAAAACGCTCGTGGTGTCACCGTTCACCAGTCAGAAGGCCGTTATGTTCATTGCGAAAGCCAGTCAAGACGATCTAACGCTGTTGGGCGAATTCCTCGCCAGCGGGAAATTAGAGCCGGTCATTGATAGTACTTACAGCTTGAGTGAAGCTGCGGAAGCCGTTCGGCGTGTAGAAGAGGGGCACGCCCGGGGAAAGGTGATAATAACTTTGGATGGTGCGAACGAAATTTAAGCCGCAGATTTACGCCGATACGCGCGGATAAGAAGACCACGTCCAGACGCGACACAGATTGAAAAAGATAGCCTGCGGAGCGGGTGTCAGCGTTCGTTTCGCGAACTAAACCAGCTTTGACAAGTCTTAGCCCGCCGTTATACTCCGCGCATTGGACCGATGGACTGGAAGTACAAGCACTTTCATCAGGAGAGAGTTTTCCCCGCGCCGCGCGACCTCGTCACCGAAGCAGCGCGCACGTTTATGGCCGATTCGCTCGGGTGGCAGATCACCAATACAACCGACGGCTTTACCGCCGAAGGCTATAGTTTTTCACACCGGGCAAGCGCAAACCTGCGGATTCAAACAGCCGCCGGCCCAGCATCATCAGAGAGTGGAACAAAAGTGGCCATAGAACTTCTGGTCGAGCGCTCTGGCTGGCGGGGATTCATGTTGTTTGACGTCGGCGGTTACTACAACATTCAAATTCGAAAGTGGCTTGATGGCATTCAGTGGTCCATTCATCAAAAGCTCACCGGCAGTCACGACGAGTCTACGAATCCGCTCGTGCTCGCAGAGAACAAAACCGCGGCATACATTTTCAATGGTTGTTTAGTGTTTATTGTCGTGACCTTTGCTCTTTATTTCCTCGTCACCTTCATTAGCGCGGTGGTTGGACTTCTCACTGGACATCTGTTTTTGTTGGGCAGAGGCTCTTTAATTATTCATGGAACCTGGGCGCGCATAGTTTCGGCGTTCATCTTAATGTTCGGAGCATTTCTCGCGTGGAGGATTAAGCGGAAAGTCCCCTCTTCCGTTAAATAGTCCCTTGGGGGCCCGTTGATGTCACGCTTGTTCAAGTCATTTTCAATCTTTGAGGCGCATCGTGCGTGGGCTGGCGCCGGTCCAACGCTTGAAGGCCCGCGAGAACGCGGCGGGATCGGAGAAGCCCAGTAAGTAGGCGGTCTCGTTCACTGAGACATTTTTTCCGTTCAAGTATTCACGCGCCAGCTTGTGCCGCAACTCGTCCAATACTTGCTCGAACGTGACGCCCTCCGCTTTTAGCTTTCGGAAAAGCGTTTGACGGCTGAGCCCAAGTTTGCGCGCGATCGTTTCCACCTTTGCCTCGCCAGTGGGCAGGATCGGAATCAACAGGCACTCGACACGACCGCGCATAGATTTTGAGTTTTCCAGTTTCTCGAGCAGCGCTTCCGCACGTTCCGTCAACAGACCGGAAACATACTGGTTCGATGGCGGCATCCGAACGGAAAGCAACTCTTCACCGAACAGGATCGCGTTCATGCTGCTGCCGAATTCCAGCGGGACGCCAAAGATTCGATCGTATTCTGCGCGGTAACTCGGCTCGGCATGTGTGAAGCGAATTGCTTTGGGTGAGGGCCACTGGGTAACACCGCCCCTGGCCGCGGCCACCTTCCGTCCGTCCCACACACACCGGGCGAAAGCGGATTCCGTGAGCAGCGGGTTGTCGGCGAAGAGCGTGCTGGAAAACTTGAACCAAACCTTACCATCTTCCAGCACA
>QHXH01000237.1:6310-6520 GCA_003222855.1 Acidobacteriota bacterium | reverse complement strand
TCTTAGTCAAGATGGATCGGCCCGAAGGGCCGTGATGAAATAGCCACGACCGTAAGGTCGTGGTCAGTCGCCAACAAACGTTTCAGGCCCGAAGGGACGGAACAAACATATGGCTGGAAAACACTTAAGCCTGCTCGTTCACTTCATTTGGAGCACTGCCGGACGCGAGCCCTGGATAGGAGCAGATTGGCAAGACGATCTCTACGGATA
>QHXH01000237.1:0-6278 GCA_003222855.1 Acidobacteriota bacterium | reverse complement strand
CCTGCCTTCAACGATATCAATTGCTGATTTCGTCAACGTTGTGAAATCGAATTCGTCCCGGTGGACTCATGAATCTTTTCCGAAGCGAAGAGGTTTCGCGTGGAAGGAAGGTTATGGCGCATTCAGCGTCAGCAAGTCGGAGGAAAAGAAAGTCATTAAATACATACATGATCAGTCTCATCATCACGCGAAGCGAACCTTCAAAGACGAATTCCTGGAATTTCTGAATCGATATGAAATTGAATATGACGAGAGGTACTTGTGGAGTTAACGTGCCGGCCCTACGGGCGTTATTTGATTGCTGACTATCCTTGACCACGACCTTACGGTCGCGGCTATTGCATAACGACCCTTCGGGTCTAACTACTGACAATCCGGTCGCCATTCCTTCCGGTACTGACGGTCCACTACGCACGTCACTTCCTGCGGATCACAAAGGTCGGCACCATGCCACCGCCGGCCGAAACATTCGCCAACTCATTTGAAGAGAGACGAGTGAAAGCCGAGCCAACCTTGCCGTTGAAGAGCAATGGATCGAGATCGACGAGCTGCTCGGCGAATTGAATCGCTCCATCTTTTGTTATCGCCGGAAAATTCTCGCGTGCAGTAGGCACCCGTTCCTGGACCAAATAATCGCCGTTCGCCAGCGCATTGTGCAGAGCTTCGTCCCAGCCAATCTCGTCAATGTTCCAGCCGATGTAAATTCCATGGCCGCCATAGTCATCATTCGGCTTCAGTACCAGCCGGTCGCGCTGCTCACCAATGAACTCGAGCAAATCGATCGGTTCTCCAAAGTAGTCCGTCTTGCCGGCCCGCACGCGCCGCGTCCAGGGAACGTGTCCGGCAATCATCTGTACCTCGTTTGAGTTGAACAGCGACTTATGGCGCTCATCGGTGAGCACCGCAAACAGTGCCTTCTTGTGAATGATCTTGGAGCGAAAACTGTTAACCATACAGATCGCGCCAGCCCGATACGCATCAAGCAAGGCCGGGTGCTGGTTCACGATCGGGAGATATTCATTGACCAGCAGGCGCTTGTAAACGATATCTATTTGAAAATCACGAACCCGCAGCTTGTGATCGCTGAATTCAAGTTCATCCGGTGAAGCGATGATCGAAGGGTAACCTTGCGCTTCAAAGTACTCGCGGAACAACTCGAATTCTTTTTGCGTCGGCATGCCCTTGAGATCGACGATGGCGATCTGAGGCGGCCGCTGCGGTTTGCGGCCGAGAAACTCTTCATAACAATCGACCAGCACTTTCAGCATCAGGCGCCGCCCCTCGAATCGGCGAACGTTGTACCTCTCGGCGAAACGCTTCATGACCGGAAGCTGTTCAAATATCTCGTAGGCTGCGTCCGCGTATGCGATACCGGCCGGGCTCTCACCGTTCAACTCGACAAAGCTGTAAGCCTCGTCAGTCAAAAAGGAATCCAGGCGAGCAGTTGGTGAAACGGCGCGATATCCGGGATCGATTTTCACCAGCTCACGCTCAATTTCAGTCAGGCCAAGCTCAGCCAGCAGCGACTCGTTTGCAACTGCCGCATCCTTCACTTTTTCGATGGCGCCCCAGACTGTCTCGCAAACGCGAACAACTTGTGTAAAGTCACCTTCGTCGACAAAGTGAGGCCGCAGATACGGCGACAGTCGCCGGCCGCCGAAGATTAACTTCGCGCGCTCGAGACCTTCATCGAGCATTGCCAGCGACTCTCTCGCCAAATCGCGATCGTTGAGGAGTTCGTGGTAATGAGTGACCGCGTCGCTGACCATATATTTCCAGAGTAATCGTTTAGGAGCGGGCTACTCCCGCTCGGTCGGGCAGTAGACCGACTCGAAACATCCGTCTAAAGATCTTGGAACGGCGTTCAGCGTAGCACAGCAACGACCTAAGGTTTACGCGGAACATTGAGTGTTAGCTTTATGACCACACCATCGCGGATCAGATCGTCGGCTTTGCCGGGATAGTTAAGGCTAAAGTCTTTTCGATTGATGGCGAAGTCGGCATTCACCGAAACGTTGGTAGGCGTAATCTGAATCGTCGCCGGAAAACTGATCGATTTCTTTACTCCATGTAAATCAAAATTGCCGGTCACGGAATGCGTGGCGCCGTTCGCGGTGGCTGGCTCGATCTTGGTCGAAACGAAAGTCGCTTTCGGATACTTAGCGACGTCGAAGAAGTCAGCAGTCTTCAGATGCCCGGTTAGTTGATCTTCATCCGTAACGACCGACGAAGTATCGATCGCAATTGAAACTATGCTCTGCTGCGGATCATTATTCAGCAAATCGATCGTGCCGCCAAATTGCTTGAACGAGCCGTTGTGACTTCTGGTCACCTTCGCTGCCACGAACTCCACTTTCGAGTTTACGGGCGTGATCGCCAGCGTCTCGCCGCCGGCAGGCTTGGCTGTGTTTGATTCCGGCGCTGCGTTTCCCACCGCCGCCTTCGGTTTGTTGGCCGCCGGATTAGCGCATCCGTAGCTAAGCAGCGCGGCGGAGGTTAGCAAAACTACTATCAGGTAATGTCTCATACCGTCATATCTCTCTTTGAAATCGAAACAGTAACTACATCATCGACAATCACAAATAAGACAGCCACCAATCACGCCGCCGTTTCTTAACACCGGCAAACCATTTGCACAACGGATACAACAGAAACACGCCGGCAATCCAACTGACGTAAACAACAATCAGATTGAAACCGTTGCCGGCCGGCGGATGAGTGAACCAATCTATCGGCGTCTGGAACAGCCAGTGCACAGGCTTGCCGAAAGCAAGATGAAGCAGAATGGCGATCGTGTGCGCGGTGAACCATTGCAGGATATAGAAGAAAAGTGGCACGCGTCCAAAGGTGACGAAGAAATTGCGAAGCATTGATTTGCCCGGTTGTGGGCCTGCGCTAATTTCGAAAAGCGCGAGTGCGAGGATCGCCGGGCCGAGCGTCATTAACAAATAATCGAGCGAGGGTGGATACTTGGTCGTATTGATGAAAGATAAGATCGTGAAAACCACATTCTTCTGACGCGACCAGTGCAAGGGCTCGCCATACTTATCGACTGCTCTGATCAAGGTGAACAGCAAGGTTACGATGCCGCCGATAATTAATAGCCAACGCTTGCGCAGCCTTGCATCTTGTTGATAGAGCACGCCGAACGCATAACCAACGGCCAACACTCCGATCCAGGGAATCAGTGGATACAAAATAAAGACCAGCGGGCTGGGAAAGTGCGGCCCGATGGGAAATATTCCGGGCTGGTGAAGCAGCATGTACAGCTTCGCGCCCCAACTTGGCACTGGACTCTGCGGACCCTGCCACCGCTGAACCGGATATTTATCCAGGATGTTGTGGAAGGCGATCATCAGCAGGCCAAACGCCGCGGTCACCTTAAGCGGCACATGGATCAGGCCGGCGAGCACAATCATCGAAAAGCCGATCACAAATATGACCTGCAGGAACAAAAGAAATCTCGGGTCCAAATTGAAGAAAGCGCCGAGCCTGACAACCGTGAATTCCAGAATGATTAGCCAGACGCCGCGACTGATGAGAAAGCGTGAGAGTTCGCGTTTGCTGCTCCCGCGCGCATATCGCAGGTACGCTCCCGTGCCGGCGAGAAACACAAACACCGGCGCGCAGAAATGCGTAATCCAGCGAGTAAGGAACAACCAGACTGTCGTTTTCGAAAGATCGAGAGGATCGAACAGCAGTGCACCCGAGTGTATAAAGTCGCGGGTATGGTCCAGCATCATGATTACCATCACGATGCCGCGCAGCAAGTCGATTGAATCGATTCTCTGGCGCGCCGGCTTTACCGGCTCTGGATTAGCAGGCCCGGCAGCTTGGATAGATTCGCCCTTCGCCGATGATTCGGCCACGTTAACTCTCCCAATTGGGCTGAAATAAGCTGCGGGAGTTTACCCTAAGGACGGATTAAATTCGAGATTGGAGTTGTAAAATCTTGCGGATGCCTGGCAGTGACCCAATTCGGTTCTTCTCTGCGTAATCTCGGCGTCCTCAGCGTCTCGGCGGTGAGTCCTCGGTTCAATAAGCTCACCGCAGAGTCGCAGAGATCGCAGAGGTAGCGCAGAGAATTTCAAATTAGGGCACTATCGGATGCCTGATTCGCTCACAACTCGATTTGGCGCGCCGAAATGACTGGTTCGAACGCTCGCACATGTTCAAGAGTGTGCTCAGCCAGGGCGGCATCGATTTGAATCACGGCCATCGCTTCACCGCCGCGCTCGCGGCGCCCGAGGTGAAACGCGCTGATATTAATGCCCGCATCGCCGAGGATGGTTCCAACTCTCCCGATCACACCGGGCACATCGTGATTGTGCATCACCAGCATATAACCGCGCGGGATCGCCTCGATGCGAAAGTCGTTGATCTCGGTGATGCGCCCTTCGCGCTCGCCCTGCGCGATGCCGAACACGGTACCCGCGATTGACTGTTGCTCAGATTCAGTTATTACTTTCGTTCGCATCGCGGTCCCAACGTCGCCGCTACGAACGTAAGAAGTAGTAACTGCTACCCGCCGCTCGTCGGCAATCAGAAATGCATTGACGAGGTTAACGCGCGCGCTAACGTCTCGCAGCAATCCGGCCAGAAATGCGCGGGTGACCGGCGCGGCGTCAATCCCGACCAACTCTCCCGCGAACTCCAGACGAACTTCACGCACGGCGCTGTTTGTTAACTGCGCGTGAAAACGGCCCAGGCTTTCAGCTAACGCAAGATACGGCTGGAGCGCCGCTGACTCTTTCGCACTTAGCGCCGGCACATTAACCGCACCACGCAGAGCGCCGGTGAGCAGATAATCTCGCATCTGTTCGGCGACGGTGAAGGCGAGACGCGCCGAGATGCGGCGTCACGATTACTTCGTCAAGCGAGAGCAAAGGGTGATCCGCCGGGGGCGGTTCCTGATCAAAAACGTCGAGCGCGGCGCCAGCCACCTTGCCGGATTTGATTGCCTGATACAGCGCGGCTTCATCAACCAGACCGCCGCGGGCACAATTGATAACGCGTACGCCTTGCTTCATCTTCGCAAACGCGTCGGGGCCGATGATCCCGCGCGTCTCCGCGGTCAGCGGTGTATGAATCGTCAAAAAGTCACTACGCATCACCACATCTTCGAAAGACGCAGTTTCGATTTCCAAATCGCGAGCCTGTTCAGGGGCGACGAAAGGATCATAGGCGAGGATTTTCATGCCAAGAGCGCGAGCGCGATCGGCGACGACTCGCCCAATCCGTCCCAGGCCAATGATGCCGAGCGTCTTTCCCAGCAATTCAGTGCCGATGAAATTCTTCCGCTCCCACTTCCCGGATTTCAAACTGCTGTTTGCTTGAGGAACGCGCCGCGCGAGCGCAACCAACAAAGCGATGGTGTGTTCGGCCGTCGTAATGGTATTTCCATCGGGCGCATTCATCACAACGATGCCTCGCGCAGTCGCCGCCGCCACATCAATATTGTCAACGCCAACTCCGGCGCGGCCAATGACGCGCAGACCATTGGCCGCTTCAAGCAAATGCGGCGTGACTTTTGTCTCACTCCGGACAATCAGGCCCGCGCTAGCTGATAATTCCTGGCGCAGCTGTTCGCGCGAGAGACCGGTTCTTTTTTCGACAATAAAGCCGGCATCGCGCAGCGGCTGCAGGCCGCTGTCACTTACGTCGTCAGCAATAAGGATGCGTAATGGTTTCTCTGTCACGTTTGGTTCTTAGATCAGTGCGTCGGGTTCATCATCAGAAGCGCGGCCCGAGCCTTCGTCGGGCGCGGGCACCGGCGAATTTGTACTGTCGGCGGGAAGTTTCTCTCGCTCTTCAATTTCATCCAGGGTGCGCGAATCCGTCGCGTCATCTTTGCGCTCCTGACCGTTACCTTCTCGCTTACGTCTATCATTTTCCATTGCTTTACCTTTAGCCTGGGAACAAAAGAGGATTAGGCCGAAATGAACACCTACCGCATCCAGCACCCTTCGGTATCGAACAAGTAATACTTTCCAACACTTTGCAGGCGCGCAGGCCCGGCGATCTTATCCACGTGCAGCAAACATCAATAAATATCCGGCAATCAGTAGCGAGTTTACGATCAAAGCATAGACTCCCGCCAGAAGATCGTCAGCCATGATCCCTAATCCGGATTCAAGTGCCTCAAGCCTGCGAATCGGATAAGGTTTCCAGATATCGAATGCCCGAAACAGAATGAATGCGGTGAGAACACTCCACCAAGTCGGCAGCCACAATGGTCCGGAGAGCAACGCGATCATCTGCCCTGCGACTTCGTCGAT
>QHXH01000236.1:4796-5802 GCA_003222855.1 Acidobacteriota bacterium | reverse complement strand
GCCGGCAATGCGATCGCGCACGTCGGACAATCGCTGCTGGAGGGCATCCAGAATTGCAGCCTCGCGCGCGCTCATTTGACACTCGCGGTTTTGATTGCGAAACGGCCGCGTTCTATGTCCGCGGCAATCTCGCTCAAGGTAACGCACTTGATGTCAGCAGCTTTCGACACGTACATAACAAAGCGTTCAATATGCGAAAAGTCGTGAAGATCCTTGGTGTGATTTTCGAGAATGATTGGCACTTTTTCGACCTGCGCCGCGCGCACTCGTTTGCGAATTGAATCCAGCATTTCGCGCATCAGCGAATAATCCAGCTGCGCCAGATCAGAAATCAGATGGCGGCCTTTGAGATACGGCAGCACACCCTTTTCGTAAACTTTTTGCATCGGCGTCGCATCGGCTTGGGCCCATTCGTGACCGTAAATGGCCACTGTCCGGCCGCTGTTCGCGGCGTCTTCCTGCGAACTCGCTCGCGATTTCAAGGCGCCCATCACCTTACGCGCGTGATGCTGAAATGTCTGCCGGCGCGATCCATAAAAGTGATTTGTCGGAATACACACGATCGCTTCCTGTTTGTCAGAAACCTTTCGCGCGTCCGTCATCACCGGATAGAACGGTACGAAGTCTTCTTCGCAGTTTACGTAATCGAGATCGATCCGCCGCGTGTGATAGCGCACGCCTCCCACGATACTCATGTCGAAAACAATTCCGAACTCCGCTAGCGTGCTCAGAATGTGCGGCGATGGCGCGATACACCACGAACCCGATCGAAACGAAACACAGCGGTAGTTCGGATCGACGGCGCGCAACAAATTCTCGAGATACTCTTTGCCGCGCGCAATCATTTGCCGGGCTTCTTCGACTGGATATTTCAGGATCGACCAGTCGCCATTCAATTCCCAACGGCCCTCTTGATAACGCGCGTCGCTCCACTGCGGATGAATGTGCAACTGAACATCATGACCCTCACGAAAAGTTTCGCGGACTTGTTGCTCCCAATCCCTGG
>QHXH01000236.1:0-4787 GCA_003222855.1 Acidobacteriota bacterium | reverse complement strand
TGCTCGTCGCCGAGTTTTTTGAACGTAAGTTGCTGCATCACCTCGGCATTGAACGAGCCGCGAATGCCGTGCGAGTTGTAAATGCGAACCAGTTCGCGCATGGGCCGGAACTGGAGTTCGTGCGGATCGCCGGACCCGTCACCGCTTAGCTCCCAATCATCGACAAACGCCAAGTAGATCATTGACCGCAATTTGAAACTGGAAACTGACGCAGACTCGATACGTTTCTTCGCAATTACGAACTCAGTTGGCCGCGCGCGATCGCCAGGTGTGCAGGTTCGTCATCACGATTACAAACCGGGACGATTACCCAGGTTAAATGCATGGGTACAGTTGACTCAATCGTCCAGCACGCCGACACCGAAACGTCTTTTGAGCCATAATCTCGTGACGAGAACTGAGCTTCTAACTCCGGTTGGACGGCCACATCACTCGTCAGAATCAACAATCGCGCGCCGCTAATCTTATCGCCGGCGGCGACGATTGCATCAGGTCTCGCCGTTATTTCCAAGCCAGGCCCGAAATGAAAGCGAAAGGAAAACTCATGCTTGCCCTCACCGGTTAATTCATCGTCGATCAGCCAGAACCGCTGTTGCTTGTCGAAACGAACGCGACGTCGATGCGTGATCGGTTGCGGCAAACGACAATACCCGTAATGTTCCGCGACAATCGTATCTTCGTCGTCGTTCGATTCCCAACTGAGCACGTGTGGTCGGGCTTCGTTTCCGATGATGAACGGCAGCGATTCTTCGATCGTGTTCTGCTCTTGCCCATCGACTTGACCTGTGGAGTGATAAGCGGTCGATCGGAACAAGTGCCGCTCACGCAAGTTGCTCGTGTAAATGTACGAACCTGGATCGATGATAAAAGCGGTGCCGTAAGCTGAGACTTCGATGCTCAGCGCATCGTTATGGCCATGCGAACCGCGGCCATCGATGCCGCTTTCGCTCGCATTGAAAAGCAAATACATGTCGTCCTGGCGAAGAACGTAAGTGCCTGCATGCGGAAAGGCCTGCGAAACCGGCGCCTCGCCTTGCGTTAACGCCCGGTAATCACGGACGCCGCGTTCGCCAAGAACCCAAAGCAATTCTTCCGGAGCGTCTGATTGCGCGACCTTGAAATGCGGCTCCTGAAAAACTGCCGCGCCTACCCCAAGCAGATACGAATGATCGTCGCCGCGTCTTTGCCCGACGGGTAAAAACTGTCCGCTGTCTGAATCGCCAATCAGCGGCGCATATCCATCGGGTCGAACGTACGCGCGCACATATTCAATCATTGCGCGCAGTTTACTCCAGTACTTCTCCTCAATATCGATTCCATTCAAGTGACACAGCACGAACGAATAAAGAAACATCTCGGCTTTCAAGCGATGGTAGCCGGTTGAGGCTTCATTATCTGCGCCGTCCGGCAGAATCTGCTGGTCCATCTCCCGCAAGAGTTCGCGCAGACCAAGTTCGCGCCACTCGCTGGCGGCTTGCAGTTCCGGCAACATCAATCCCAGCCAAAGCAACCCAACCACATCGGCAAGGTAATGATTGCTATTCGCGATGTGCGAGAACTCGAGATTGCGTTGAATGTGCGCACCGTGCTGATCGAATAGTTTAAGAAAATCCTTGAGCGCCACCTCATCCATCTCCGGTGCTCGCAAAAATAATTGGAGGGCCGCGAGTAAGTTGATTGCCCGCAGCGCCACTTCCATCGCGCAGTTCCAATTGACACCGCGGGCCGTCGGGTTCTGCACGCGCCATTCGTTGAGTTGCTGAAAGAATTCCTTACTAAAGATGTCTTCATTCGTTATCGCATATGCACGACCGAGCGCGATGAAATGCGAGAGGCGATTCAGCTCCCACACGACGCGCGCGTCGGAACCATCATTGCGGATCAAATTAATGTCCGCGTGGAAATCGAGCGGCCAACTGAATCCCGACAAGGGGTCGCGATTCCAATCGACTGCCTCTTTGCCAAAACACTTTTCACCAAACCCGAGCAGCGGCCAGCAATGCTCGCTAACTATGCGTCGCGCGTGATCGATCAGTTGCACGGTTCGCTGTGGAAACAGTTCTTGCTGAAGTTCGGCGGACCGTGTGACCTCCTGGAAGCCCGGAAGGAATTCAGGTTTCACTCGCGATCGAAAATGAGCGAGCAGATCCGAAGCGCGAATGCGTGCGAACTCTTCGCGCAAACGCGCGGGCTGCAGATCGAGTTCCGCAAGCTGCGAGCGTTCCCGCCGGCGCCGGTTCAGTAAGCGGACGCGCCGCGCAGCTTCGAGCGCTGCCAGACGAGGGCTGACCTCGCCGCGCAGCACTCGCTTTGTCGTGGAGATGAGTTTCATAGAGCGTTACAGAACCGCAAGCGAACCGGGGTCCCCGCGCGGGGTAGTGGATGCGACCGGATCATACTACGTATGTTTGCGTGGAAGACGGTTCCTTTACGGCGGTTAGCGCGCCAGTTTCAATCAGAGTGCCCGTTCCTTACTTAAGGCGAAAAGCACGATCCACGAAAATCATACGAAAGCGCTCGAAAAAGGCTCGTGTTTAGTGACCCTTCGTGTGACTTCGTGGAGCGTGCGCGGCCATCGAAGCAAAGGACTTCAAGAACGAACCACCACCTCACTCTACGTTGGTTGATCTGATCCGGTCGCTACCCCCGACGAGTCGGGGTTCCGTAACGTCACCTCGATTAGCGCATCCAAAATCCGATCGGCCGCACGCCCGTCCCAAAATTCGGGAATGCGCACATTCGATTCCGGCAGGGGGTTATTGAGCGCGCGATTTGCAGCGGCGATGATTTTGCTCGTATCAGTGCCGGCGATCGTGTTCGTTCCCATTTCGACCGTTATCGGCCGCTCGGTATTCTCGCGCAGCGTGATGCACGGAATTCCCAGCACGGTAGTTTCCTCCTGGATACCACCTGAGTCCGTGAGGACGAGCCGCGCGCAACTGGTGAGTCGCAAGAAATCAAGATACCCAACGGGATCGATTACGCGAAGGTTCTTCATACTTTGGACTCGGGCGCCGAGACCGAGTTCGTCAATCATCTTGCGCGTACGTGGATGCGCCGGGAAAACGATCGGCAGGCGGCGCGCAATTTCCTCGAGGGCATCCAGGATACGCCCGAAAGCCGCTTGCTCATCTACGTTCGAGGGACGATGCAGCGTTAGCACCGCATAACTTTTTTCTTCAAGCTTAAGCATCGTCAGCACGCTCGATTGTTGAGCGCGACCGAGTTGCGTCATCAGCGAATCGATCATGACGTTGCCGACGAATCGAATGCGGGCTTCCGGGATTCCTTCGGCGCCCAAATTCGCGTCGCCATCTCGTGAAGGCGTCAACAGCAGGTCCGCGATCTGATCTGTCAACAGCCGATTGATCTCTTCGGGCATTGAACGGTCGCGGCTGCGCAAGCCGGCTTCGACGTGCGCAAGTTTGACGTTCAACTTGGCGCACACAATTGCGCACGCCAGCGTCGAATTGACATCTCCGACAACGACGACCCAGTCCGGTTTTTCTCTTACGATCACAGGCTCGAACGCCTGCATCACCGCGGCGGTCTGGCCTGCGTGAGTGCCCGAGCCGACGTTCAGATATACGTCCGGACGCGGCAAATCCAGGTCGCGAAAAAAGGCTTCCGACATCGCATCGTCATAATGTTGGCCGGTATGCACCACGAGAGCCTGAAATTCAGACGCGCGTCGCTTCATGGCGGCGACGATCGGCGCGATTTTCATAAAGTTCGGTCGCGCGCCGGCTACGTTGATGACTTTAAGCATCTATTGAATCTGGCGGGTTAATGCGTCTGAAAAAGGTGTTTCGCGAACATCGAAGGACACAGCGATTCAGACTATCCCTGATTTTCCTTTCGCGAGTCAAACGATCGCTTTCATCGGGGTAGCCGCCGGTGCGGACACCCCGGCACGCGTTTATTTTTTCGATTACATTGACAATTAAGCGTCTCTTTTGTTAGTTATGCTTCGCTGTTTGCGATGCAATCCTGATAAACCGTTTAGAGTTTCGCGCCATTAAACAAGTGGGCCCGCTCGATCGCTGGTAACGAGTATCCATAAGGGCCACTTCAATCTTTCTCGAATAGAAGACCGCAGTTACAAATTCAAAAAACCTAGGAGACTAAACATGTCGCAGAATTGGACGCCGCCCCCGGCTGGAGGAACGTCGGCAACCGTACCAAACTACATGGTGCCGGCAATCATTTCGATCTTCTGTTGCTGGCCACTTGCGATTCCAGCAATCATTTTTGCCGCGCAGGTCAACAACAAAGCGCAAGCAGGCGACATCGCCGGCGCACAGGACGCTTCAAAGAAAGCGAAGATGTTCAGTTTCATCGCGATCGGGCTCGGAGTCGTGCTCATTCTGATCTATGTGGTCATGATGATTCTCGGCGTCGGCTTGAGCGCACTCGGTAATCGGTAACTCGAAACGACACGCGGTCGGCGGACAGGCGAGAGGTTCAGAAACTATTTCGGTTTCTGAAGCGCTGAAATATCGGCGCGTATCTGCGCTTGTCCGCCGATCTTATTGGTTCGTCACGGGTAATTGCCATGGCAGTGTTTTGTACGAAGTGTGGAACTCAGAATGAGGACTTCGCGCAGCACTGTTCTCAGTGTTATGCGACGTTGCCTTTGATCGGTACCCACGCCGCTGGTCGGCCAACTGATTACGCACCTCCGTACGAGCCCAAGTATCAACCTATTCAGCCGCCAACTGCGATGTATGCGCAGCCGCCGGCGCAGGATTGGCAACAAGCAGGCGCCGACAAGAAGATCATCGCCG
>QHXH01000060.1 GCA_003222855.1 Acidobacteriota bacterium | reverse complement strand
GAAATCACACGAACCAGGAATCACGAAAAGACACAAAGGTTCAGCTGATGAGTCAAGTATGGTATTACCGTTGAAACGGCTACCTGGATCAGAAGCGACTCTTATCACCGGGCTAAAGCCACGGTGTGAAGGAAAAAACCGAACTGTAGCAACAACGTCTTCAGCTTGGCTATCGCTTGCACGTCGATGCAGCCACTCACGATGAACACCCTGATGGTTCCTCGCGTCGCAGTCTCGATCCTAAAAGTCATCGATCAGATTCAGAACTTGAGATAATTTTCTAATGCCCTCGCGAATCCTGGCTTCGCTTAGATTTGAATATCCGAAAATAAACTCGCCCTGGTATTTGGAACGAAGGTAATAGGGGCGTGCCGTCACAATTTCAACTCCCCGCTCCGCCGCACGAGCGATTAATTCCTGATCGCCAAGATCAGTTCTCAGTCTGGCCATCAGGTGCATACCGGCATTCTCTCCAAGAATGGAAACGCGGCTCGGCAGGTATTCAGAAAAAGCATCTACAAGTGCATTGCGTCGGCGGTCGTAAAGGGTCCTCATACGGCGAATGTGACGTTCAAGATGGCCCTCATTGATAAAGTCAGTCAAAGCATATTGTTCTATTAACGGTGACTGGCGATCAACGAGCCACTTCGCGCGAGCGAGGATCTCCACCAATCGCGGCGGGGCGACCAGATAACCGAGTCGCAATGAAGGGAACAACACTTTAGAGAAAGTTCCGACGTAAATCACACTCTCGTTTTGGTCGAGACCCTGGAGCGCCGGCACCGGCCGGCCGCCATAGCGATATTCGCTGTCATAATCGTCTTCGATAATAAAGGCGTTCTGCTGGGCGGCCCACGCCAGCAATTCCAAGCGCCGCGAAAGGGAAAGTAAGATGCCGGTTGGGAACTGATGAGATGGAGAAACATAAACTAATTTAATGTTCGAGTTTGAATTTTTATGAAGCTCCTTAACCACTATTCCCGATTCGTCTACTCGCACAGGCGATAGATCGGCGCCTTGCGCCATAAAAACCTGTCGCGCGCCAAGATAGCCAGGATCTTCCATAGCCACGGCATCGCCAGGATCAATCAACACGCGCGTGATGAGGTCAACGGCGCGCTGGGCGCCGCTGCAAATCAAAACCTGGCCCGGCTCGCATTGAACCGCCCTTGATCTGGAGAGGTAAGCGGCTATGGCTTCTCTGAGGGGCTCGAACCCGAGTGAATCCTCGCTGTAATCAAATACTGCACGACCATTGGATCGGCTGTGCCGCGTGACAAGCCGTCGCCAGTGCCTCAGCGGAAGTTGCTTGAAAGCAGGGCGCCAGTGTCCGAAGCTGAGCTTCGCATCCGGCCTTCGACGTTCCGGCCGGGCGGAATTGTGAGCGCGATTTCCATATGCTGAGAGGCGAAGAGGTTGTTTTTGCGGTGGGTTCAGTTTGGGAGAACGTCTAACCGGTTCGGCTCTTAACAGTTCTTCAGGAAGGTGTTGGCAGATGAAGGTGCCGGAACCAATCGCCGCCTGTAAGTAACCTTCGCTGATCAAATCTTCATAGCACTGCGTAACAGTCGTGCGAGAGACACCAAGCGATAGCGCCAACGCTCGCGTCGAAGGAATTCGACTTCGCGCAGGCAGACGTCCAGAGAGAATCGACCGGCGCAATTCTTCGTGCAGCTGCCGATGCAGCGGAACACCGCTGTTATCGTCCAAAGTAACGGCTAAATCCATGCCGGAATTCCTTAAAATTGGACTGCTATTAAATCACAAAAGCGGCTATTGTGGCAGGCCACTTGACCACGTAAATTGAAGCCATCTCGTGAATGCCAAATAATTCGCAAGGAGAGTGAGGATCAAACTTGGCCGCTGATTTTGTAAAGACGGAAAGAACGACTTTGAAGCGTTTGCCGAAACGTGGTGTGTTCGAGCGCGACCAGGTGTACAGCATCCTCGATGAAGGTTTTGTCTGCCACCTGGGTTTTGTAATTGACGGGCGGCCCTTCGTGATTCCGACAAGTTATGGGCGAGCGGGAGACAACTTGTTTATCCATGGCTCAGCAGCGAGCCGAATGTTGCGCGCATTGGCTGGAAATGTCGAGGCCTGCGTCACTGTCACATTGATCGATGGTCTGGTGCTGGCGCGATCAGCTTTTCATCATTCCATGAATTATCGATCAGTCGTGATTTTCGGAACGGCCAGCGTAGTGCAAGAGACTGCCAAAAAACTTGAGGCCCTGCGGGCAATCTCTGAACATATCATTCCGGCAAGGTGGGAGGACGTTCGCCAACCAAATGAAGAGGAGCTGAGAGCAACGCTGGTTCTGCAATTACCGCTAATCGAAGCTTCGGCCAAAGTTCGCCTCGGTCCGCCACTCGATGATGAGGCTGATTATGAGCTGCACACCTGGGCGGGAGAAGTGCCACTCCGTTTAGTCGCTCAGATTCCGATCCCTGACCCGAGACTACCGAACGATATTGAGCTACCGTCGTATGTGAAAAGCTACCTTCGACAAAGGACACATGGTGCGCCGGCAATCGAGCTAAGAATCGCCAAGCCGGAGGATGCCGGAGCCGTTGCGTCAGTTCTGGAAAGCGCGTTCGCCGAGTACAGATCTTTTTACTCTGAAGCCGGTTTTGCCGCCACCGCCATTACCAAAGATCAGGTTGAGGCGCGCATGAATGAAGGACCGATGTGGGTTGCTGTGGACGGCGATGTGATCATCGGTACAGTCGCGGCGGTTTCCAACGGCGAAGCTTTGCATGTTCGGGGCATGGGAATTGTGCCGGCAGCGCGAGGAAGAAAGATCGGTGAACTCTTACTCACACATGTAGCAGAATTCGCGCGCGCGCAACAGCATACGCGGATGATCTTGAATACAACGCCCTTTTTGGCTCAGGCGATTAGTTTGTACGAAAGATTTGGTTTTGAACGTACCGACGAAGGCCCTCTTGATTTATTTGGGACACCGCTCTTTAGTATGACTAAGGAGCTCACCTAAGCGGTTCGATAGCCGGCTCCTGACAGGGCCTGATCTGCAGCAATTCAACTTTACTATCGTATGAAACGTCGTCTGGTAGGCATCTTGATTTTCCCTGATGTGGAAGTGCTTGATTTCGCCGGGCCTTTCGAAGTTTTTTCCGTCACCCGCCTTAACGAAGACCGCCGCCGCGAAGAGCCATCGCCTTTCGCAGTAAAATTAATAGCCGAGCAAAACAAACCAATTGAGGCTTCAGGCGGGCTGCGGATCATCCCTGATTACGATCTGGACAATTGTCCGCCGCTCGATATCCTGGTAGTGCCCGGCGGTTGGGGCACTCGCACAGAAATCACTAACGATCGCATTATCAACTGGATTGCTGAACGAGGTAAGACTGTTGAGACGCTCACTTCGGTATGCACGGGCTCAATGCTTCTCGGCCGCGCTGGTTTGCTCGATGGGCTGCGAGCGACAACGCATTGGCGGGCACTCGACTGGATGCGCGAATCCTTTCCGAGCGTCACCGTAGAATCGAGAATGCATGTGGTTGAAGATGGCCGTGTGCTTACGTCTGCAGGTATCTCGGCAGGCATCGATATGTCCTTACGTGTAGTAGCCCATTTTCACGGTGAAGCAGTCGCCAGAGCTACGGCGCAACAAATGGAGTATCCGTTTCCTGAAAACAACGAGCGCAGGGTCTGACTGACTCCTCCCGCATATGTCTCGATGAAGATAGAACAATTATCCGAGCAACAAGCGAAGCCGCTTCTCCCACAATTAATCGGTCTCTTACAGGATTCAGTTGGTAACGGTGCTTCAGTGGGCTTCCTCCCTCCGCTTGAATTTGACGTGGCTGAGAAATATTGGCTTGAGACCTTGAATGAAGTGTCACAGGGAAAACGCCTTCTGCTTGTTTCAAACGAGAATGGAAATGTCTTGGGCATGGTTCAGCTCGCTTTGGTCACGAAACCGAACGCGTTACATCGCGCCGAAGTTCAGAAGCTCGTTGTTCACACGCGTTTTCGCAATCGTGGGATTGCACGCGCACTGATGAAAGCAGCAGAAGACTCTGCGCGCAAAGAAGGGCGAACCCTGCTTGTACTGGATACTGAGCAAGATAGCGGTGCCGAAGAATTGTATGTGAAGTGTGGCTACACGCGTGCGGGAGTCATCCCTCATTACGCGCTGGGCGCGGACCGTTCGTTTATCAGTACCGTTGTTTTCTACAAATTGATTTAAGAATGCGATAGTTGCTTCTGAAATAACGGAGATTGAATTGGATCGAGACAAGTTGCTAAGGGAAGTCGCGGAACTCGTAGGTGCGGGGCTTGATCGCAGCGAAAAGATTCAGAAAATCGCCGACACCGTGCGACTCTTTGGCAACTATCGCTGGGTCGGTATCTACGATGTAGATGAGCACCAGATTTCCGTGATTGCGTGGAGCGGCATTGGGGCGCCAGCTTACCCCCGCTTTCGCGTGACGCAGGGTCTGAGCGGCGAAGCAGTGCGCACTCGCCGTACTGTCATATCAAATGATGTCGCCAATGACCCTCGGTACCTTACTGCATTCGGGAACACGCAATCAGAAATCATCGTTCCGATAATCGCGGAGCCGGGCGGACCCGTCATTGGAACTATCGACGTCGAGAGCGATCAAACAGATGCCTTCGGCAATGACGATCGACTTGTGTTAGAGGAATGTGCATCGCTCCTGGCGCAACTTTGAAAGTGACCGGAGGAGCATTTGTATTCGAGTGAATCAGATTGGCCACCTCTGCAAGCCCAGGCTTGTTTGGAGATTTCCAGGCATTCTTTCGTTTATGCTGATCTCCTTCCGTAGACTTTGGTTTATTCGCGACTGCCTTTGAGGCGCAGAATCTCTGCGGCTTGCTCCTGATTTTCGATAAGCGTGAATCGGCCTGATTCCAATTGAAGAATTTTTCGCCTCTTTGTGGTTCCCGTCAGCATGAAAAAGCCGCCGGCTTCCTTCATCAGAATCTCAAATCGGGGTCAGGCTTGCGATTTTACAATCTCAAATCGGGGTCAGGCTTGCGATTTTGCGATTCTCAATCACGAC
>QHXH01000059.1 GCA_003222855.1 Acidobacteriota bacterium | reverse complement strand
GAAAGTTTCACCGGCCGCGAACTTTAGCGCCCCGATCGTGCTCGAGTAGTCACAGCGCGACGAGGCGTTCCCGTTGTTGACGTTGCAGTTGCCTCCCGCGTTATCGCTGGTTGCGTAGTTCACTGTCGCCGCGGTCGAAGTATCTCCCAGGCGCGTCACGGTCACCGTCGCGCGCCCCGCGGACTCGCTCACCAGAAAGTTCGCGGCGCTGAATTGCAGGCTGCTCGCGGATACGCCCGTGCCGAACTGGCCGCGAATCTCACCGTTCGGAAAATTCGCAGTGTGCACGTTCACGTAAAGCTGTCCGTTCTTGAGATTGGAAACATCCGTCGGTGTGAGCGAAATAAGAAAATCGCTTACGTTGCCATTCGGCAACGGAAACAGAATCGGTCCAATCACGCCGGGCGCTGCTGGTCCATGGATGTGCGCGTCAGTTTGCGCACTGGTGAGCCCGCTAAAATTCAACGACACGCGCGCGCTGGTTTCGTCCGGACTAAGCAAGATGGTCGCAGTCCCTACTCCATTCGAATTGGTCGGCGGAGTTTCCTGGGCGGCGGTCAGGTTAGCGACGAACAACGTGGGTTGCTTGCCAGAAATTTCATAGACTGCACCATTTGTATTTGACACCACGAAAACATCGCCGTTCGGCGCGGTCTCGATGTCGGTCGTGATGCCAAAGTCGTGGCCAATCAAAAGTGATTCGCTTTCTTTGATATCGAACTTGTCATCATTATCTGCGACCAGATCATTGAGCCGCGGATCGCTAAACGAAAAGTGCAGACGATCGGGCGTCAACTTGAAGCGAAACAAGAAGCCGCCCGCGAGAAATGTGCGCGCGGCGCCGACGAACATATCTCCTTCGAACTGTGGCCCAAGACCTCGGCCCTGGACAAAACCGAGCGGCGCCGCCGGGATTGCGTACTTCCAACTGAATTCCGGATCGTTGTAGTGCGCGCCGGGCAGCATATAGAGATTCGCCAGTGCGCCCGCGGGCGTGTCGGAAATCAACGAAGGCGGCCAGCGCAACTGTTGCAGATCGCCTGATCCATACGTAGATTCGATCTGTTTGTATTGAGCGACACGGCTTACCGGGCCCATGATCTGAACCCAACCATTGTTGGATCCGGCGGTGACCCGATTCATCTCGTCGAACGCGTCGTCGCCATTCTCCTGGTCCCATAGATTGCCCGAATAAGGATCAAATCCCAGGCCAAAACCGTTGCGCACGCCATAAGCGAAAAGCTTTTTGATGTTCGCCGCCGCCTCGGCCGTCAAATTCGTCGAAGCATTGAAAAAAGGATTGTCGGTTGGCGTCGATCCGTCATCGTTCAGGCGCAGAATGAATCCGGTCAGATGGTTGTTGTCGGGTTCAGGACCACCGAACTGATCGTCAGGCACTGGTCCAAACTGATTGTTTTGCAAGTATCCGCGCCGGCCATTGTCGCCCATCAAAATGTAGAGCCTGCCGTCCGGGCCGAATCTCAGCACGCCGCCGTTGTGATTGCCCCGCAACGATTGATTGGCATCGGCCTGAAACGCGTGCAGCTTGATCAAATTACGATCGAATGTGAGGGTTGAACCATTCCAGATATAGCGATCGACTCGATTGCCTAGAAGTGCGACGTCAGCAAGATTCGTGGAATCAACTCCGGTACTGCTCTCTGTCCAGTACAAATAAACGTATCCGTTAAAGGCAAAATTGGGATGCAGAGCGATTCCCAAACCACCACGCTCAGATCCACTGTTCACCGCGAGATCGAGCGGCGGCGGCGCTTGAATCACACCGTTCGTTACTCGCTGCACCCTGCCAGTGTTTTTTTCGAAGATTAGAAAATCGTTATTGCCGACAAAGGCCATGGTGGTCGGTTGCGACAAGCCGCTGACAACTGTCTTAACCGAAAGATTTGGATCCGTCATCCCTGGTCCGTTCGATGGCGAATTTACCGTTGTCTGCAGACTGACGGAGTTATCAGTCACGTCGGGATCATTTTCCGCGGCCGCGACACTCGCAGTGTTGGTCAGCACACCCGCAGCTTGCGGCACGACGATGATGCTGATAATGGCGCTCGCATTGCGGGCCAGTGATCCAAGGTTGCACGTGACCATGTTACTGCCGCTGCACGGCGAGCCCTGTGTTGGCGTCGCTGAGATAAGATTGATTCCAGCAGGCAGGTTGTCGGTGACAACCACGTTCGTCGCGGGTGATGGACCATTGTTGGTGACGATCAAACGATACGTGAGATTCGCGAGTGTGATTCCCGGATTCGGCGATGCGGTTTTCGTTAAAGAAAGGTTCGCGCTGGTTGGACCAGACACGATCAATTGCGCGGAAACTGAATGCTGCAAGTTCCCGCTGGTTGCGGTGATATTCAGCGAATAGGTGCCCGGCGGACTCGCGGCGGTCGTGTTTATTGTCAACGTGGACAACTTCGCGGATGCATCTGTGATCGAAATCGAAGCCGGGCTGAAAGTCGCAGTTGCGTCGTTGGAAAATCCCGTTACGCCCAGCGAAACATTGCCACTGAAGCCTCCGGCTGGCGTTACGGTAACCGTATAGTTGGCCGCACTTCCCGGATTTGTGGTGCGCGATGCCGGTGAGATCGAAAATGAAAAGTCAGCCGCAGGCGTCACGTCCGCGATCTTCGCAACGAATGCATCCTGACTTCCCGCGTTCGCTGTCTGCAAAGGCGAGACGGTCGGAAAATTTGTCGAAGACGTATAACCGGTGATGTAAGCGTTCGAAGTATCAACTGCGATCGGATTTGTCGAAGTCACCGCGGCGACGAAGTTTTCATTGGCCGACCCGCCGAGATATGTCGAATAAAGAAAGGCGTTTCCGCTGGGGTTCAGCTTGGCGACGAAGGCATCAAACGCGCCGCCGTTATTGAGTTGCAGTGGCGAGACCGTGGGAAGATTGGTCGACGAGGTAAAACCCGTCAGATAAACGCCGGTGGAATTTACTGCCACACCGGTCGCCCGATCGTCACCGCTGCCGCCAAAGTAGCTCGCGTAAACCTTCGCGCCCCCATTCGAAATCTTCGCAATGAACGCGTCGAACGATCCTCCGGAAGATGGTTGCGCCGGATTCAATACCGGAAAGTTGTTCGATGAAGTCTGACCGGCAACATAGACGTTACTGACCCCAGCGTCCGACGCAATTCCAAACGCTTTGTCATCGCCAATCCCTCCGATGTAGGTCGAGAATACGAGGGATGACGCACCGCTGGCGATGGTGTCGATCTTAGCGACGAAGGCGTCGAAACTTCCACCAGAGAAAACCTGAAAGGCGTTCTGGGTTGGAAAATCGGGCGACGCCGCATAGCCGGCGACGTAAGCATTGCCCGCTGAATCGACGATGACTCCGCTGCCCCGGTCCGTACCGCTGCCACCGAGCAACGTCGAGTAAAGTACTGCGCTGCCTGCAGCGTTCAGCTTCGTGAGATATGCGTCGGTGTCGCCCGCGCGAAATGATTGAAACGCTGATGCCGTCAGCGGAAATCCGCTCGAGCGCGTCCCGCCCGTTATGTAAGCGTTGCCGCTCGTATCGACCGCAACTCCTTCAGTTGAATCGTTGTCTTCACCGCCGATGAAAGTTGAATACACCAGCGCGTTGCCCTGGGGATTCAATTTGAAGAGGATGCCGTCAAAGTCACCACCGCGGTAAGTTGTCGCGAGTGCACCCGCCGTAGTCGGAAAATCTATCGAGGTATCGCCGACGCGGCCAACCACGTAAGCATTGCCACTGGAATCAACCGCGACCCCGTCAGCGCGATCGAGACCGCTGCCGCCGATGTATGTCGAGTAGATAATGTTCGCGCCGGTGGCGTCGATCTTTGTGACGAAGATGTCGCTGAGCGCTTTGTTGTTCGGAAAGGCGGCCCCGCGCGTGGGAAAGTTAGTCGATGAGGTTGTGCCCGCGACATACACATTGCCACTGCTGTCGATCGCGATGCTGCTTCCCGAATCGTCTCCGCTGCCGCCGAGATAAGTTGAATAAACGAGCGTCGGATCGATCACCAGCGGTTTGCTTGGGTCATATTCGCTTATCTCGATCGTGACTTCCCGGTTGCGGCGTAGCGAATAATGTCCATCGACGAGCCGGCGTTCGCCATTAATATCTTGATAGATGATCGGCTTCCGCTGAGTCACCTCGTCATCGCCGCGTTTCAATATGAGATCGCCGCCCGCTGAGATGCGAGGTCGCGCGCGCTCAATGCCGAGACGAATAGTACGCGGATCGCCGCCGGGCTTTACGACAAAGTCGTATTCGAATTCGTTTTGATTCCCATAGAAAGTGAGATCAATTCCCGTATAGATATCTTTGTAGATTACTTTTTTGAATGTCGGCACCTGCGTGTGCCACTTGGTGGGATCATTTCCGAAGATGTAGTTTCGCTCGCCCGGTAAGGCATCAATTCCCTGCGGCTCGTTCGCTGCTTTCGCTCCGACAAACTTTACGCCGAACGATTTGCGAGACTGGACCGTTATTGAACGCGGAGTCAGCAGCAGTGCGGATTTGCCGGCACGCGCGATGAATTTGACCGGCGGATCTGCTTGTCCGGCGTTCGCCTCAAATGCCAGCGGGAAATTCGCCATTGATTGGAGCGCGGGCGTTCCCGCCCGCAAAGCATGCGAGTTCG
>QHXH01000058.1 GCA_003222855.1 Acidobacteriota bacterium | reverse complement strand
AGCGCCCTGGGGGCAGCGCATCAGGCGGGCATCGTCCATCGCGATGTGAAACCTGAGAATGTCATGCTGCGCAAGGACGGCTATGTGAAGGTGCTCGACTTCGGACTGGCGCGGCCGACTGAGCGACATGAAGTCAGCATGGAAGCGGCCACGCTGGTCAACACAGAGATCGGAATGATAGTGGGAACGGCGAGCTATATGTCGCCAGAGCAGGCGCGCGGCCAGCGAGTCGATCCGCGCTCAGATATTTTTTCGCTCGGCATGGTGATCTACGAGATGCTCGCGGGCCGCTCGCCTTTCATCGGCGCGACCAACAGTGACATCGTAGCTTCGATCCTGAAAGAGGATCCGCCACGTCTCACAGACTTGTCGCCGGACATTCCGGCAGAGTTGGAACGGGTCGTCAATCGAGCGCTGACCAAAGACAAGGACCAGCGCTACCAGACGGCCGGAGAACTGCTTTCGGATTTAAAGCGACTGAAACAAAATCTGGATTTTGAGATTCAGAAAGATTCGTCTGTGCGCGCAGATTCACAAGTGAGCGGCGGCGCCGTGACTGCGGCCATGCCCGCGCGAGCGTTCACGGCAGATCATCCCCCGGCGAAATCAACCTCCGCCTCGGCGATCGCGCCGGTCTTTGTGCCTCGCCGTCACCTGGCACGCAACGCGATTCTAATTGCCCTTCTGGTGATCGCCCTCCTAGCTTATCTCTACTATCCGCGGAAGCCGCAAAGCGTCGAATCGATCGCAGTCTTGCCTTTTACTTATAGCAACAGCGATCAGGGCAGCGCCCAGGGTCCGGAAGCGAACTGGCTGAGCGACGGCATCACCGAGAGCATCATCAATGATCTTTCGCACGTCCCGAACTTGAAAGTGATTGCGCGCAGCTCTGTATTTCGTTACAAGGGGCAGAACATAGATCCGCAACGGGCCGGCAGCGAATTGAAAGTTCGGGCCGTCGTCAGTGGCCGCATTGTGCAGATCGGCGACACGCTCAGCATTCAGACCGAGCTGGTCGACGTGCAAAATCAAACACAGCTTTGGGGAGAAAAGTATCGACGCAAAGTTACTGACATTATCGATCTGCCTGAGGACATCTCGCGCGAGATATCCGAAGGCTTGAAACTCGAGTTGAGCGGCGAAACGAAGAAACAGTTGGTCAAGCGCTACACCGCGAATCCGCAAGCATACGAGCTGTATTGGAAAGGCCGGTATCACTGGAACCAGCGCAAGCCCGAAGACATCAATCAGGCCATCAAGTATTTTCAGGAAGCAATCAAACTCGATCCGCAATATGCGCTTGTCTATTCCGGTCTCGCGGACTGCTACGTGCTCGGAGGCGTTTTGCAAATGCCGCCGAAGGAAGCGATGCCGCTGGCGATGGATGCCGCGCGGCGAGCGTTGTCGATCGATGATCAGTTGGCTGAAGCGCACACGTCGCTCGCCAAGATTAAGCTGTCTTACGAATGGGATTGGCCCGGCGCTGAGGCTGAATTCAAAAAAGCCATTCAATTGAACCCGGGATACGCAACGGCTCACCAATGGTACGGCGTGTATCTTTCCGAGATGGGCCGGCATGAAGAATCGATTCGTGAACGCACGACCGCGCAGGGGGCGCGGCGGTATGACGAGTCCATCCAACACCTGCAATCGGCGCTGCCGAAGGATCCGAATTACAGCGATACGTATTGGAGTCTGGGCCTCGCGTATGAACAAAAGCGCGTGTATGCGGAGGCAATAGCGGCATTTCAACGCGCCGTCGATCTATCGAAGACTTCCGAGGCTACTGAAGGCAAACCCGAAATGCTGGCGGCGCTCGGTCACGCTTACGCGCTGGGCGGAAAGCAAGCCGATGCGCAAGCGATGATCGATAAGCTCGCCAAACTTGCCGCCGCGCGAACGTATGTCTCTTCCTACGGCGTCGCCTTAATATATGTAGCGCTGACTCAAAAGGACGCAGCTTTTCAATGGTTCGAGCGCGCGTTCCAGGAGCGCGACGAAAACTTCATTCATCTCAAGGTGGATCCGCGGCTCGATCCCATTCGCTCAGAGCCGCGATTCCAACAATTACTGCAACGCGTGAATCTTGCTTCCTGATCAATGAAGTGATTCTCCTTCGCCCATCGAAAAGTGGCACGGGCGTCCCGCCCGTGAGGCCACGCGCAAGATGCGCGTGCCACCTCAACCTGCTTGCGATTGTCGTTGCGTTGATTGCCGCATCCGCGTCGGCGCAGGAATTTCGCGGCTCGATCACCGGACGGGTGTTGGATCCTTCCACAGCCGCCGTGCCGTCCGCGCGAATCACCTTTCTCAACGCGGGCACGAATGCTTCCGCGGCAGTGTTTAGCGATTCCGATGGGAACTACGCGATCCCTTATGTCGCGGCCGGCGTCTACGATATTACGGTCGAAGCAGCCGGATTCAAGAAGTTGTCGCGCCGCGGAGTCGAGGTGCGCGTCGGCGACAAGCTCACAATCGATTTCACTCTTGAAGTCGGCGAGATCCGCGAAGTTGTCACCATTATTAATGCGCTGCCGCTACTTGAATCGGCGTCAGCATCTGCGGGACAAGTTATCGATCGCCGCAGAATTTCTGAGTTGCCACTTTCTGAATCTGAAATTCTCACGACCGTTCGACAACCTCGGCACCTCGTCGGTGGTTGCGGCGGGCGCTCCGAGCGGAAACGAATTTACCCTCGACGGAACTCCGAACACCGAGGGCAAAGAACCGCGCGTTGCTTTCGTTCCGCCGGCGGACGCGGTGCAGGAGTTCAAAGTCGTGACGGTCAGCTTTGACGCGCAGGAAGGTCACACTGCCGGTGCGATCATCGATGTGAGTCTAAAGAGCGGGACAAATAAATTTCATGGCACGCTCTATGAGTTCGTCCGCAATGACATTCTTTCCGCAAATGATTTTTTCCTGAACGCTGCCGGACAACCGCGAAATGCGCTTCGTTACAATCGCTATGGAGGAACGCTTGGCGGGCCGGTAATCATTCCGCGCGGCGGCGAAGGTAGTCGCTCTTTTGTTAATGGAGAAAAACACGCGCTGTTCTTTTTTGCTTATGAAGGGCTAAAAGATGCGTTTCCTGAACCTGCGCAATTCACGGTTCCGACCCTGGCCGAACGCAACGGAGATTTTTCGGCGTTGCTGCCGCTCGGCATTCAGATTTTCGATCCGCTCACGGCGCAGCGTGCCGGCGATCGCATTCAACGCACCGCTTTTCCCAACAACATCATTCCGCCGGATCGAATCAGTTCGATTGCGCGCAACTACTTGTCTTTCTATCCGCTCCCCAACGGGCCGGGCGACGCGCAAGGGCGAAACAATTTCATTAGCCCGCAACCGCGCAGCGATACCTTCAACTCTGAGACGGCGCGTCTGAATTTCAAGTTCAATCAAAAGCACAGCTCGTTTTTCAACTACACGCGCAACAATCGCCGCGAATTGCGCTTCAATTGGACCGGCCTAATCAACGGCATCATTCCGACGGGGACGTTTCTTTATCGCAATAACAACGGCGCGACGTACGATCATATCTATACGCATTCATCCAGGACGGTGCTGAATCTGCGCGCCGGTTTCACGCGGTTCTTTTCACCTACGATTCGATTACATGAAGGAAAATTCAATCCAGCACAATTGGGATTTTCGGCGGCGACGGTCGCGTTATTTGAGGGCGCGTCATATTTGCCACGATTCGAGATCGGCGGCTTCTCTCCGATTGGTGACAGCCTGGGCAGTGCCTTCACTGATTACATATACAGTTTCCAGCCGACGCTGACGCGAATGTTTGGTAATCATCTCGCGAAGATCGGATATGACTTTCGTCTCTATCGCGAGAACGCCACCGGCCTCGGTCATGCAGCGGGTCGTTATGATTTTCGGAGTGACTTCACCCGCGGCCCTTTTGATAATTCGGCGCCGGCTTCGATCGGACAAGAGTTAGCAGCGCTCTTGTTGGGCCAGCCGTCTGGTGGCGTGATTGATCGCAACGCGGATCGTTCAAACCAGACACGCTTCCAGGCGATATTCTTTCAGGATGACTGGAAAGCGACCTCGCGTCTGACGCTGAATCTGGGGCTGAGATACGAATATGAAGGCGGGACGACAGAGCGATTCAATCGCAACGTGCGAGGGTTTGACACGACCACGTCGAACCCGATCGAAACAGCCGCGCGGGCCGCGTACGCTGCGAATCCAATTCCGGAAATTGCTCCCGCAAATTTCCAGGTTCGAGGCGGATTGCTGTTCGCTGATGAGACTCATCGCGGGTTCTGGATCGGCGACAAGAACAACTTTCAACCGCGGGCCGGCATCGCTTTTCGCTTGAGCGATCGCAGCGTCATTCGCGGTGGCTGGGCCATGTTCACTGTTCCTTATTTGATCGACGGGGTCCAACAAGCGGGCTTTTCGCAGTCGGCGAATCTGGTGCCCACGTTCGATAACGGCCTTACGTTCCGAGCGACGCTGGCAAATCCGTTTCCCGACGGCGTGCCCCGGCCGCCGGGCGCGAGCCTGGGCTTAGCAACCTTTATCGGCCGCGACATTGAATTCGTTCCGGTCAATCGAAAGAACGGGCAGGCCCAGCGTTGGCAGTTAAGTCTGCAACGTGAATTGCCGGGACAATGGCTGGTTGAGGCGGCCTACATTGGCGGCCGGGGTTATGATCTGAGCGTCGACGATGACGCTCTGAACGCAGTACCCGCGAAATTTCTTTCGACCAGCAGCGTTCGTGATCAAGCGACGATCGATTTTCTCACAGCTAACGTAGCGAATCCGTTTCGCGGCCTGGCGCCGGGCACAATTCTGGATGCGAACACGATCCAGCGCCAGCAGTTGCTGCGGCCTTTTCCTGAATTCGCAAACATCCGCACGCGACGAAACGACGGATCGAGTATTTATCACTCCGGGCAATTTCGTATCGAAAAAAGATTTTCGCGGGGCTACACGCTGCTCGGCAGTTATACATGGTCCAGGCTGATCGAGAAGGTGTCGTTTCTGAATCCCACGGATGCACAATTCGAAAAACGCATTTCGATTAACGACGCGCCGCATCGCGCAGTTGTAAGCGGCGTTTGGCAGATTCCGTTTCGCGATGATCATAAGAGCAGTGGGCCGGATCGTTTAGTGAGAGCCCTTCTTAGTAATTGGCAAGCTCAGGGTATCTTTCAGGCCCAGAGCGGCCGCCCGTTAGAATTGGGAAACGTATTCTATTCAGGAAATCCGGGCGCGCTGCGCACGACGATCAAGGGCAGCACGGTCGATCAAACCTTCGACATTGGCGGATTTTACTTTGCCGACGCTGCCGTGCAGACCAATGGAGTTGTGGATCCGGCGAAGCAGCGAAATGATCCACGCATTCGGCTGGCTAATAATATAAGGACGTTGCCGTCGCACCTGCCGGGCTTTCGCGGGCAGCCGCTCATGCTTTGCGACCTGTCCGTCATCAAAACCTTTTCCTTCAGTGAAACTACCAGGCTCCAGTTGCGCGCAGAATTTCTTAACGCTTTCAATCATCCGCAATTCAGTGATCCGAATCTGGATCCAACCAGCTCAAGCTTTGGTAAGACGACGACTCAGGCAAATCTCCCGCGCAACATTCAGCTGGCTGTCAAGCTCAGCTTTTGATTGGTTCTTTACCGCCCGGTAGGTCTTACAGTTGCACGGGCAAATCGCATGCGTTACCATTCGCCAAACTAAAACAACCGTCGGTCTCAAGGTGATCAGATTGTTGGAGACGATCTATGTCCACTGCGCTCGTTGACGATATTAAAGAAATCAAAGAAGACAATCCGTTCGAATCGATGATGTCGCGATTTGATCGAGCCGCGCAGTTACTCAATCTCGATCCCGATTTGTATGCGGTGATGCGCGTGCCCAATCGCGAGTTGAAAGTGTATATCCCGACCAGGATGGATTCAGGCCGCATTCAAGTCTTCGAAGGTTTCCGGGTGCAGCACAACTTCGCGCGGGGACCAGCAAAGGGGGGCATTCGCTATTCACCTGATGTCAATATTGATGAAATTCGAGCGCTGGCGGCATGGATGACCTGGAAATGTGCGGTGGTTAACGTTCCTTTTGGTGGGGCAAAGGGCGGCATTATTTGCGATCCGATGCAGATGTCGATTGGTGAACTGGAACGAATGACGAGACGTTACGCGTCAGAGTTACTTGACTTCATTGGACCGGAAAAGGATGTGCCGGCGCCGGACATGAATACTAATGAGCAGACGATGGCGTGGATCATGGACACGTATTCCATGCACGCTCGTCACACTGTCAATGCGGTCGTGACGGGTAAACCGATCGATCTCGGTGGATCAAGGGGGCGGCTCGAAGCGACCGGAAGGGGATTGCTGATTGTCGTAACTGAAGCGGCAAAGCGATTCAAGATGACGCCCGCTGATACGCGTGTCGTAGTTCAGGGAAGCGGTAACGTCGGCGGCATTGCGGCCCTGCTGGTTCACCAGGCCGGATTTAAAGTCGTAGGTATCTCCGATGTTCATGGAGGCATTTACAATCCGAGGGGACTCGAAATTCCCCAGGCTCTTAAGCACCTGGAAGCGACAAGATCTTTCGAGGGCTTCGGCGGAGCGGAGCGGGTGAGCAATTCTGAGTTGCTTGAGCTGGACTGCGATGTATTGATTCCCGCGGCCACGGAAAATCAGATTACCAGCAGTAATGCAGAACGATTGAAGTGCAAAGTGCTCGCGGAAGGGGCCAATGGTCCAACCACGGCAGCGGCCGATGAGATACTGTATCGCAAAGGGATTTTTGTTATTCCGGACATCCTGGCTAACGCGGGCGGCGTGACAGTTTCGTATTTCGAATGGGTTCAGGATCGGATGGGCTATTTCTGGCGCGAGGATGTCGTAAACGAAAGACTTCAGGACACGATGGTCGCGAGCTTTAACGATCTGTGCCGGTATGCGGACGCGCATTCGGTCGATACTCGTACGGCGGCGTATATGCTGGCAATCGACCGAGTCGCTTACGACACACGCATGCGAGGCATCTATGCGTGACGGAAAAAACATAAACAAATCGCCCCTAAGTCGTGAAAAAGTCTTGATTTCCGGCTATGGCAATGGTAGGCTTCGGGCGTATTTTACGCTCACACGTCGGGTGTAGTCTTTTTAATCAGGGGACAGGCTGTGAGCAGTCAAGTCCTTATTGACATAAGCGCTTGGTTTGCTTATAAAGAAGCGCTAGACCGCTAGGCATTAAAACCTAAGAGAGGTCCTGTACTTTCTTAAGGCCCCCTCTCAGTTGTCGCTCTTTTATGAAGTGCACGAGCGGCGGAATGTTGTTAACGCAAGCGTTGACGCTGTAGTTCGAGCGTCCGTATCCATGTGGATAAGACCGACGGCGAGATGCTTCGAGCAGACAATTCATCAAATCGACCTCGGCGGCTCTTTGTCTTCACTGGTTCGGCCGCGCAACTTCTTATTGACTATCGCAGGAGGAACGCGATGAAACTCGCGAATAGGGTGCTACTTTGTGCGCTCGCAATTTTTGTTTTATCGGCCGTTGCATTTGGACAAACGCCGAGGGGTGAAAACGATCCCAGGAACTTGTCACCGTCCGTGGGAACCGGTGGACCGGAAGGCGGTCCAACCGGTCTGTTTACAATCTATGACGGCGCGACGCTGAGAAAGGGAGAATTCACCTTTAGTTTTGCTTTCAGCAATTACGACCGCGATCCCGGTAACGTCGATATTACAGATTGGCCGGCAAGCTTTAACGTTGGATTGAATGATCATTTGGAGCTTTTCTTCAAGACCAATGCTTATCGCGGCATTAAAGTTAATAACCCGCAGAACCTGTCCAGCTTTTATCTGCCTAATACGCAGGGATACTTCAGCGCTACACTGCTGGGCAGCGGGCCGGCGATTATCCTGGCGCCGTCTGGTCCGAACGTCGGGACGTTGGCAGGAACAGCGGTCTTTCGTCCGCCTTTCATTCCCGGAACGACCGGTTACACGAGTTTCGGTCAGCCATTCGTTGGCTACCCATTCACGGGCGGGCCTGGGCCGAACTTTGGTCTGGGACCGGGCGCGATTGCGACGCAGTTTGGCTTCCCGGGTTTCAGCGCGACGCTAGGGCCGCCGTTTGGCGGTCAGACAAACTTTGGCGCCGCCGGTACTTTTCCGGGCGTAGGCTCACCGGTCGGCTCAATTCTGCCAGGTATTGTTTTGGCGACTTCAACATTGCCGGCCACGGCGCTCACGCTTCCGATCACAGTGCCGATTAGCTATACCACCGCGCCCTCTTATCTGCCTGACGCGCCATTCGTCAGCCGCCTGTACGGCGAGTCGAGCTTTACGAACTTTGTCGCTGGCGCAAAGTGGCGCATCACCGGACCCAGAAATCCATTCGGCTTTGGTTTTATTCCGTTCTATCGCTGGTATCCCGACAAGCCTAAAGATGCGCAAGGCTTTAATCAGCTTCAACGCGGAGCCGGCCCGGGCGCAAACATCGGTGACTTCGGATTGGT
>QHXH01000057.1 GCA_003222855.1 Acidobacteriota bacterium | reverse complement strand
TTCGAGTGTGATTCCCTGCGACAAGTAAGAAACCAGATAAGCAACTTTGAAAATCATCTTCGATGTGTTTGATGATTGCATCACCTGGCCGTTCAGCACGCCTTCGATCTTCAGTAATTGCACATCCGCAATTTCATCGCGCGTGGTGATGAATGGACCAAGCGGCGCGAAGGTGTCGAGACTCTTGCCGCGCGTCCACTGTCCATCTCCGAACTGCAAATCTCGCGCGCTGACATCGTCAATGAGCGAATAGCCGAAGATATGATCGAGCGCAGCATCTTCGCTCACGCGTTTGGCAGTTTGGCCAATCACTACGGCGAGCTCCGCTTCGTAATCGACTTGTTCACTGATTGACGGCAATACGATCGGCGCGTTGTGCGCGCTCAGAGAGTTGGGAAGTTTATTGAAGAGCAGCGGCGCCTTCGGAAGGTCTGCGCCGCCTTCAGCCGCGTGATCCGCATAGTTGCGACCGATGGCGAGAATCTTACTCGGATTCACGGCCGGCAGAAATACGATTGAATCGAGCGAGTAAGCGATTGTTTGTCCGCGAGTCGATCCTGAAGGGATACTCTCAAGAAGCGAAGCAATTTCCGTCACTGCCGCTGGACCACGCCGAATGACAGCCAATGTGCTGTTAACCTGTAACAGCCAGTCAGCGGGTGCGCCGCCGGCGTTCTTAACCGCGCGCGCCAGCTCCGCAACGTCGTAAACTACATCGTCGCCGACCAACACCCCGAGTCTTTGCTGATCCGAATTGGCAGATTTGAATTGGCACAGTTTCATAGATGTATGTTTGTGTCGGAAGCCCGACCGTTAGGGAGGGCAACGTTCCCATTGATGCCCTCCCTAACGGTCGGGCTTCTGACACTGAATAATCATTGAACCCGCTCGGCCCCATCGGCTGTCGAGCAAACATAGACTTCCGCGTGTTTGCCTGTCGCTTCAGCGTAACCGTTCTTGATCGTTTGCGTGAATTCGTCAACGGCGTCAACCGAAACCAGGTTGATCGTACAACCACCAAAACCGCCGCCGGTCATGCGCGCTCCAAAGACGCCTTCGATTGGCTTGGCCAGATCAACCATGACATCAAGCTCTTTGTAACTGACCTCGTAATCGTCGCGCAGACTTTGGTGCGATTCGTACATCAGTTTCCCGAAGGTTTTCAAATCCCGATCGCGCAGAGCGTCGGCGGCCTTGAGCACGCGATAATTTTCTGCCGTCACGTGCAGACAGCGTTTGAAAACAACTTCGCCGAGTTCAGCTCTAAACCTCTCGACATCGTTCGGGGTCACATCGCGCAACGAGTTCACTTTGGGCAGATGTTGTGACAGTATTCGCACGCCCTCTTCGCATTGTTCGCGGCGCGCATTGTACTCGCTCGAGGCCAATTCGTGCTTGACCATCGTGTTGCAAACGACCAGCTTCACATCATCCGGCAGAGGCAGAGCGCGCGATTCAAGCGATCGACAGTCGAGCATTACAGCGTGATCGGCCTTTCCAAAGCAAGCAATAAACTGATCCATCAATCCGGTGCGCGCGCCGACGAATTCGTTTTCGGCCTTTTGACAGATTTTCGCGAGCTTCAGCCGGTCAATCTTCACGCCGGAAATATCCAGCAAGGCCAGTCCCGTGGAAACTTCGATCGCCGCCGATGAGCTGAGGCCGGAACCGAACGGCACCTCGCCATGAACAAGCAGGTTCGCGCCGGAAATATTATGCCCGGCTTCTTTAAGTTTGATCGCGACGCCCAGGGGATAGTCGCTCCAATGCTTTCGACCAGGCGTTGCGTCCTGCGCCAGATCGATCTCTGCTTCCTCCTTAAAGATATCGGAATGAATCTTGAGAACCTGATCGTCCCGTTTCGTAATGGCGACGAACGTCGAAAAATTGATCGCCGCCGGCATTACGAACCCTTCGTTATAGTCCGTGTGCTCGCCGATTAAGTTGACGCGACCAGGCGCGCGATAGATTCGCGGCTGGCCTTTGTAGAGCTTTTGGAAGGCCGCTGTAAGTTCTTCAAGCGTCATCACTGATCTATGGCGCTGAAATCGTTCTTTGCAGATCAATTTTGAAGAAGCAAGGGAATCTTACAGGGTTCGATCAGTTCACGCCAAACTTCCAGTTGAGGACAAGTGGGTTACTCGTGGGGCCTACGACGTTAGAGTACGAGTTTAGCAAGTACCGGAGCGGTAGCGACCGGGTAACTACCCCTGCTATCTCGATCCTCGCAATACGCTGCGACGCAGTCGCTACCGCTCCCGGTACTGACTCCAACCCAACGTTGATACTCTGACGCCTGTGCGATTAGCAGCGAGAATCCTGAAGGCGACTTCATTTAGAAGTCGCCTGGGCCGTTTTGGGCTTGTTCGGTGGGAGCCTTTGGATCGTAAGGAGTAGCGATGTATTTCCTGGCTACGCTCTGTGCGTTGTCATAGTCGCTGCCGGCCTGAACGGCCTTCTGGTATTCGTTCACCGCCTTGGCGCGATCGCCCTTGGCGTCGTACGCATTGCCGCGCTTGATGCGCGCCCACGTATCGATCCATGCCGGCTTGCTGCTGGCGGCGTCAAGCGCCGCCTGAAAATTATCCAGCGCCAGCTGCCAGTTCTTCTGCTCGAAATAAACCTGGCCGAGATTGTAATAAACCCAGGCGTTGTTGCGATCGAGTTTTAGCGCGGCTTCCAGTTGTTGCTGCGCTTCGGCGTATTGACCTTCCTTGAATAGCTCGATGCCCCGGCGAGCCACGATCGAGATCTTCAGATCGTCGGACATGCGAAGAATCTTGTCGTTCGGATCGACTTCGGCGCTAATCGGCTGGCCGTTGGATTCAAAATCAAAGTCTTCGCTCTTGCCATCCAGGTACAGCGTCTTCGTCTGCGAATCTCCTTCGGAATGTAAAGTCACGTCGACGGGCATGTGAAGGTTGTCAAAGCTCTGCCGGACGGTGCCGCGCGTGCGGAACTTGCCGGCGCGCGTGCGGATGATTTGGTAATCGACGGTGAACTCAGGTACGCCTGTGCCTTCGACCCACTGGGCAAAAAAGTAACGCATGTTCTTAGCGGCGACCTGCGACGTGAGCCGTTCGAAATCGTCAATCGAAGCGTTCTTGTTTCGATATTGCTCGAGGAACTTGCGCAGCAGTTGAGTGAACTGTTGCTTGCCCATTGTCTCGCGCAACATGCGAAAGACCATCGCGCCTTTATAAAAAACGATCGACTGATAAGCCGCTGATTGATCGTCCAACGCCGATGGGGCGCGCACGATCGACGACGTCTGTTCGAATGTCAGCGCGCGTTCCTGCTCTTCGCGCTGCGTCGCATCAAGTTGTGCGCCGGTCAACATCGATTCGCGTAACGCGAACGCGCTGTATTCGGCCAGTCCCTGCGACACCCACGCGTCGTCGAACGATTTCAGGCCCACCGACTGGCCCCACCATTGATAAGCGACTTCGCGTTGCAGGCGCTCGTCGGACGACGCACGCGCATTGTCGAAGAACTTTGACGCCAGAAAAAGCATTCCCGGGCCCGCGTAAGCATCGATAGTCTCATCGTCGGTCTGCGCGATGACAAAACGGTTCCCGAACGAAGGCTCGCCGTACTGGTTCGTATAGAACTCGAGCGCGTGGCCCATCAACTCGCCAAAATTCGCGATGCGATTTTCGCTGCCGGGCTTAACAAAGAATTGCAATTCGTATCGTCCCATGCGCAGCGACTTCGCTACGTATGTTCCGGCGACAAAATTGCCAATCAGCACTGGCTGTTTATTGACGAAGCGAAAGCGGGTGACCCCGGCCTTATCGACCTGGGGGACGACCGGCTCGTCGCTGATGCCCCCAACCTGCATTCCGGTCGGTACAATTATCGTGATGTCAGCGGTAGCGCGATCGGCGGCATAATCGTGAAAAGGAAACCAGCGCGAGGCGTACATCAGATACGATCCTTCCGGACCAACATAGGCCAGGCGTTTATTGGCAAGCGGTCCGCCCTCGGGCGAAGTCAGCGCGCCGCTCCAGCGAATGCGCACCGTGATCGGCTGTGCCGCGGGCACGACTTGTCCCAGATCGATTCTAACGTTTGGACCAAGCGCGCCTGCTCCAACTGCGTCCTGCACGAATCCCGTCAACGCTTTGCCGTCCTTCTCGACACTGTCGACGTGTAGCGAGCCGTTCAATTCAAAGACGATCGATCGGGTCGCGTCCTGCGGCACGAGGGTAATGTCCGCGCCGGCGCGCAGCGTGTGCTCGTCCGGATTCAATTGAGCTTCGATATGATAGTTGGTGACGTCGAAACGCGCGCCTGTCGCGGGCTGCGCGTATGTAGATGACGCAGCGCAGAGCAGGGCCAACGCGAGAACGAGCGTGCTAAGAGAGAGCGATCTTGATGTCAGCATATTTGGTTTCGAACTACAGTATATTTCGCCTTGTCGTTGGACAGCCAGCCGGAGAGGCAATCGCGGCGTATGTCCGGCAAGCTTCAGCTTGTCGAGGGAGCGACAAACTGAAGTTCGTCGAACTACCCTTGAGCAACCTTGGGCGTGCTCTTGGATGGCGGAAGAGCTTGCGCGGTTGGCTGATTTCGTGAGGAAAACCGCTCTCAGTGAAACAC
>QHXH01000056.1 GCA_003222855.1 Acidobacteriota bacterium | reverse complement strand
GCGGCAAAAGCCATTCAATGATTCGTGATGTGATCAGTTCGTCCGCGCACGGCATTCGTTTGACCGAAAGCGATCCAAAGAATGGCAGCGGCCGGCGTGTGTCCAACTGAACTGCAACAGGCAATGAGGGCGAGAAGGCTGCATGAATGATCATTATCGACGTTGATCTAACTTGCCCGGGAAGTCCGATAGTAGTTTGTGGAACGCGTGTTGGTGAAGCGACCGGGTCGTAGCGGATGAAGAGGGTCCAGATGCCAATATTGTTACCCGGTCGCTACCGCTCTCGGTACTGACCTCACTCTCAAATTTGGACGCTACCTGGAAGTTCACAATTCTTAACATCTTTTTACCTGTGGTTGACACGAATTTGAGCCGGTTCGGATTATCCTTTGGTCCGCGTACGGTCCCGAAAAGTTTGATATGAAGTTAAAGAAACAGAATTTGGTCGGAGGGTTCAATCGGTATCGCCTCGTGATAACGCTCGGACTGGCGGTGCTGCTGCCGGCGGCGGCGCTTATCTATGTCAACTTCAGCCAGTTGCGATCTTTCCAGCGGGACAAGGTACTAGAAGCCTTGATTCGTCGAGATTTTCAAGAGGCGCTGGCCCTCTATGAAAAGAAGATGAACAAGGCGATGTACAAAAAAGTCGATGAAACGCGGGAATTGTTTCCATCAGCGGACGCCGACGTAGCGGAGAAAGAGCACAAGCTCGATGAGATTCTTTCGCGCTGTTCATGCCTTACGCATGCGTTTATTTTCGACGGAGACGACGTTGTTTTTCAGACACAACCCTCACAGCGTGACGACAAGTACGTCCGCGACGAACGCGACCACATGGTCGATTCTTATCACGCCTGGTTCAGTACCAAAACGGAGATGAAAACTCTGGTGGAAACCTTGCATCAAAGACCTCTGAACATAGGTTTCAATTCTTTCCAGACCACGCGCGCTGACGGCCCCGGCTTCTTGCTTACCGGGTTGTTTTTCTTGCCCGCTGATGATCGAACCATAGTCGCCGGAGTGACATTCGATCCCTGCTACATGAAAAGCGAGTTTCTCCCGAATATGCTAGACGACTTCGTCAAAGAGAAGAACGCCGAACAAAGTGGGAACAGCCGCGCCATGATGATTTACCGTGCCGACCAAATGGACGGGCGCGAGATAAAACCAATGGTCGCCACGGTGGGATGGGGAGAAGGGAAACCGGAAGTTACGCGTAAACTCGACGACGTTTTTCACGGGCTCGCCCTGGGGATCAAGTTTGAAGGCACCAGCGTCGAAGCCATGGGCCACACCTGGATCCGTAACAGTTTTATCATTCTAGGATTTCTTTCGCTGATGATCGTCGGCGGACTCGTCCTGACGAAACACATGGTCAGCAAAGAAATGGCCGTGGCGAAACTAAAGTCGGACTTCGTCTCAAATGTTTCCCACGAGCTGCGCACGCCGCTGGCTTTGATTCGCCTGTACGCTGAGACGCTGGAGCTGGGCCGAATCACAACCCAGGAGAAGAAGCATCAGTATTATCGAATCATTCGCAAAGAGAGCGAACGGTTGACGGCGCTGATCAATAACATCCTTGATTTCTCGCGCATTGAAGCGGGGCACAAAGAGTATGAGTTCCGCGAGACTGACATCGCCGATCTGGTTCGCAATACGCTTGATTCGTACCGCTATCAGATCGAGCAGCAGGGCTTTGCGCTTGAAGAAGCGATTGACTCGGACCTGCCCGCGGTGCGCGTAGATCGAGAAGCAATTGCGCGCGCGCTGGTGAATCTCGTCAACAATGCCTTGAAATATTCGCAGGACGAAAAGTATCTGGGCGTGAAGCTCTATCGCGACAATGGCTCGGTGAAGCTCGAGGTCGCCGATCGTGGGATTGGGATCGCCCGCCGCGATCAAGCAAAGATTTTCGAAAAGTTTTATCGCGCCGGCGATCCGTTGGTCCATAACACGAAAGGCAGCGGCCTGGGTCTTTCGTTGGTGCGACACATCACCGAGGCGCACGGCGGGGAAATCGAAGTCGAAAGCTCCCCGGGAACCGGCAGCAAGTTCATAATGTCGCTGCCGCTCGTGGCTGCGCCCCCGCAGGTTTCCAGCTCAAATGCAATTCACTAAATCAAAGACCATGAAATCAAACGGCCAATCAAACGGAAAAGTTACCAACGGGCGGAACGAAGCTCTGTCTTCAGAAGGCGCCGAAGTCGGCAGCGGAAAGCGAGCGCGCATCCTAATTGTCGAAGACGAGCCGGCGATGGTGGCCGGCCTGCGCGACAACTTTGAATACGAAGGCTATGAAGTCATCAGCGCCGGCGACGGCGTGGAAGGTTTGGACCGCGCGCTTTCGGAAAATCCCGATCTGGTGGTGCTCGACGTGATGATGCCGCGCATGAGCGGCCTCGACGTCTGCAAACAATTAAAGGTCAAGCAGCCCGCGCTTCCGATCATCATGTTGACTGCGCGCGGACAGGAAATTGACAAGGTCGTCGGGCTCGAGCTGGGCGCCGATGATTATGTGACCAAGCCATTTTCAATTCGTGAATTGATGGCCCGAGTCAAAGCCGTCTTGCGCCGGGCGGCGCCACAACCGCCCTCAGATATCTATAAATTCAGCGACGTCGAAGTCAACATTCGCAGCAATGAAGTATTGCGCGCGGGATCACGAGTCGAGCTGTCAGCAAAGGAATTTGCGCTGCTCGCTTATTTTGTCGCTCATCCGGCGGAAACGCTTTCGCGCGATCGTCTGCTCGACGCAGTCTGGGGCTATGAGAATTATCCGAACACCCGCACGGTCGACACGCACATAGTTCACCTGAGACAAAAGTTGGAACCGATACCGGAAGAGCCGCGTTTCATCCTTACCGTGCATGGAACTGGTTACAAGTTCGTGGGTTAGCAATCTAACCTGCGGAGCAGGTGACAGCATAAAGCCTGAGGCGTCAGCCCCAGGAAGCGACGGATTTGAAAATGAAAAAGCCCGTGGCACGGGCGACAGAAACCGTGAGCGTCTATATGCATCGAGCCACGAATGATAATGCTGCCGCCCGCTCGCGCGGGCTTGTCAATCGGAATTGTAACTGACCTGGGGCTGACGCCCCAGGCTTTATGCTTGCGCCCGCTCGCGCGGGCTTGAAATCCATTATGAGTCATTCACTCTTCGAGAGTTTGGGCACGACGCGAGTCAGCGATGCTACTCCGAATAGATCCCGGCGTCGCAATTCTGCCAAGTTAGATCGGCAAATTGATCTGACGACTAAGTTCGCCGCGCTCCAAAAGGATTACGTTGATCTGCATACGGCGATCTTCGAAGCTGCGCAAGTGCATCGCCGTCTCTGCGCGCCGCGTCTTTTGCGTTACCGCGAATTTGAAATTGCCAGCGAGATTTTCGCGGTGCGTCACTTGCCGGGAGATTTTTTTACCGCTGAGGAAACCAGCGACGGCGTCGTCCTCGCTTTAGGTGACATCTGCGGCAAAGGCCTCGCGGCGGGAATGTGGACCACGCAATTGGTAGGTTTGCTTCGATCTCACACCGCGCGAGCGGCGGTACCGGAGCGAATAGTGGCCGGCGTCAATCAGGACATTTGCCGCATGCCGATGCTGCGGCCGTTGGCCAGCTTGTTTCTGGCGAAGCTTGATGTGGTTACGGGCGCCCTCGACTATTGCAGTGCTGGCCATCCGCCCGCGTTTCTGTTGCGCGCTGACGGCGGATTCGAATCACTGACCGACGGCGGGTTATTGCTCGGCGTTCTCAACGATGCGAAATACAACCGTGGTCAGGTGCGACTGGAGCCCGAGGACACTTTGCTTATCTTTTCCGACGGGATCATCGAGTCGCAGAACGAGCACGGTGAGGAATTCGGATACGAGCGTTTGAAAGCCCAGCTCGCCAGTGCACAATCAGCGTCCGCTGACGCGATTCTGTTTTCCGTTTTGGGCGCCGTTCAGGATTTCGCCGCCATTCGGCCGTTAACAGATGATATGACGTTGGCAGTCATCCGTCGTGACAGTGTCGTCGATCCGGTACAGAACCGCGAGCGGTAGCGAGCGGGATCAAAACTCAAGTCATAATAAAAATGCTGTTTTGTATCGAACGGATCGGGAGCCCGAGCCAAGCTTGCTCCTTTATCCCGCTCGCTACCGCTCGCGGTTCTGTATCTTCGCTCGTTGATTAACTGATTCTAACTTTCTCGCTCTGTGGCCGCGGCC
>QHXH01000055.1 GCA_003222855.1 Acidobacteriota bacterium | reverse complement strand
TCATGCATTGGTTGTCAGGCTTGCTGAAGTGAAAAGTCGCATGAGCGTCCCGCCCGTGGATCACGCGCAAGATGCGCGTGCCGCCGCACTTGACCACACGAGCGACCGCGCCTAGCATGATTACTAAACCCCCGACAATTGAATAGATCACTCGACCCGACCGAGACGTTAAAGGAGGTCACTGCGATGGCTAACAATGATTCCGGCAAATGCGCACATGGAGCATGTGATTGCCCGCCCGAACAAAACAGCAAGTACTGTAGTGAATATTGCGAGGAAGCTGAAAAATCCAAAGTGATGGAAATCGGCTGTGGCTGTGAGCACGCTGCTTGCCGTTAGTATTGGCGCCATCTTCGTATGCGCTGTTTCCGGTTTCTCCCACTGCGGCGTTGCTGCGACTGCAGGTTGTGACCTCACAATCATTCTCTGCGCCTCCTCTGCGATCTCTGCGGCTCTGCGGTTAGTCTTTTTGAGCCGATGATTCACCGCAGAAGAACGCCGAGAGGGCACGGAGCAGAACTGAAATCAGGGCACTACCCAGGTAAAGCCGCGTTGACAACGGCGAACCTGCTTTGTAAGCTGACCCAGCTTACAACAATCATCATGCACAGAGCCGGCCGCCTGCCTCAGCGCCGGCATTATTGATCCTTGATGGAGAATCGGACCCGCCATTACGTGAAAAAACTAAAGTTTGCCCCAATCTCGATTTTAGCCGCCCTGCTGTTTGCGGCAGCGTGCAGTCTTGTTCATAAACGCGTGGAGACTGAAAAGCTGCTGACGCCGCTGGCCACCGCAAATACTTCAGATCTGATTTCAACCGTTAACAAGTTGGTTGGGGTGCGCTCGATTCACGGCCGCGTCGATATTCAATTCGAAGATACTTCGTTTGCAGCCTCCGGCATTGCCGAAAAATATCGCACGGTTGATGGCTCGATCACTCTGCAACGTCCGGGCAAAGTCTATTTGATCATTCAGGCGCCGGTCGTGGCTTCGGATATCGTGCAAATGACTTCCGACGGTGAACATTTTCGCATCGCTATCCTGCAAGGTAATGAGAAGTATCGCCGGTTCGTCAAGGGCACGAACGCCGCGAACTATGGAAAGCTGGATATGGACGGTGCTTCGAATCCGGCGGTTATGAAAGGTAAAGAAAAGTCTGAAGCAACTACGGTAAACACCCTTTCAAATTTGCGGCCGCAACATTTGACTGATGCGCTGCTCTTGAATCCAATCAACACTGAGGCAGCGGGGACCTTTTATGCGCAGAGCGAGTTTTTCGAATCAGAAAAAGATCCGAGCAAGCTCGAAAGCAGCAAGCGCGTCGTCCGCGGTTACTATTTTCTTGATGAGTTGGTCACGGCCAGCGACAAGTCCGCGCATCTGGCGCGCCGATTTTGGTTCGATCGAGTAGGTGGAATCCGCCTGGCTCGTTTACAAAGCTTCGACGAAAAAGGCGTCCTGGCTAATGACGTCACGTATGGGGCAGTGACTAAGTTCGGAGCAGAAGGCAACGTCTTCTTGCCAGGCAAGATTTCCCTGACGCGCCCACACGATCAATATAAGATCACGATCTCGTATCAAACGCCCGAATCACTAACGCTCGATCACGAGTATCCCGCAGATGCATTCGTGTTACCCAACAAGTGGAACCTTCCCGAGGTCGATCTGGACGAGAAAAAAACCCCTCAGCCAAAGAATTAGCACCTGCCCTTTACCTGTCCCGTTTGCAGCATGCGGTTAGCATTACCCGCGCCCTTGTATTAACATGGCGCGTTTGACAGAGGCAGTACTGTGGACAGTTTAGTCGTCTCCAACATTCGACAGCGGCCATTGCGATCGGCCATAAGCATTCTGGGTGTGGCTCTGGGTGTGGCGCTGGTGATGCTTTTCACGGGTTTGGCCCGCGGAATGTCTGACGATTTGCAAAAGCGATCGTCGAATGTTAGCGCGGAAATCATCTTCACTCGGCCGGGTTCAACTCAAATAATTGCATCGTCGGCAAACGTCAGCACCAAATATGTGCCGCTGCTACAAGCCATCGATGGCGTCGAGTCAGTGACACCAGTCATTCGCTACGTCTATCCGAGTGGATCTTTCGGCTTTGATCAGGTCGAAGGAGTCGAATGGGACAGCTTCTCAAAGATGAATAACATCCGACTTATTCAGGGGCACGCGCCGTCGCCCGATGAAGTGGTGATTGATGAAACGAAGGCCAGCCGCAATCACCCGGTCGGAAGCACGCTGAAAGTTTTCGGAGACAGGGTTTATCGAGTCGCCGGCATTTACGCTCCGGAATCGGGCGCGCGGGTGAAGATGACTCTGGCCTCGTTACAGGACGAGCTCCAGGCGCCGAACAAATGCACCTTGATTTATGTGAAGGTTAAAAACCCGAGCGAACAACTTTTGGTCGCCAAGCGGATCAACGAAGCACTTCCCGGTAACAAGATTCAACCGACGAGGGAACTGTTCGCTACAATCGAGAGCTCGATTCCGGGACTCACGATCTTCCTGCGCATGTTGGTCGGGTTGGCGGCGATCGTGAGTGCGCTGGTAATCATGCTGGCAATGCATACCACGATCACTGAACGCACGCGTGAAATCGGAATCCTAAAAGCGATGGGCGCGTCGCGTCTCTACATCATCGGCGAGATCGAGCGGGAAGCTCTGCTGATTAGCTTTCTTGGCTTGTTGGTTGGTTTTGCTTTGGCAGGCATTGCCGGATTCGGCATTCATAAAGCCACCGGGTTGATTTTCGAGTTCGGAGCTCGCTGGGGGCTGACTGCCGCGGCAATCGGATTACTAGGCGGAGCGTTAGGCGCATTTTATCCAGCCGCGCGTGCAGCAAATCTCGATCCCGTAAATGCATTGGCTTATGAATAATATCGGAGCGCAGGCATCCTGCCTGCTTTCGTACGGCAAGCCCGCGACGATTCGGTTTACTTGGTTTTTGCAATGGCAACGATCGTAAAAGCTGACAATCTGGAGAAGGTTTATCGCATTGGCAAAGTCGACGTGCCTGCGTTGCGCGGTGTGTCACTGGCGGTGCAGGAGGGCGAGTTCGTCGCCGTGATGGGGCCCTCGGGTTGCGGGAAATCAACGATGCTGCATTTGCTGGGCGGACTTCTGACGCCGACCAAAGGTCGCATCCTCGTGGATGGCGAAAATTTGACGGCCGTCTCGGACGCGAAACGAACGGACATACGCCGGCGAAAGATCGGATTTGTCTTTCAGCGTTTCAATTTGTTTCCAACGCTGACAGCCGAAGGCAACCTGAGGCTGGCTGAGCGGATTCATGGAAACGGCGCGGATGATCCTGATCGCCGGCACGAGATTCTCAGAATGCTGCACCTGGAAGACAAGATGCATCACAAGCCGCTCGAGCTTTCAGGCGGTGAGCAACAACGCGTGGCGCTGGCCCGCGCCGTCGTGAACCGGCCCGCGATCGTCCTGGCCGACGAACCTACCGGAAATCTCGATTCTGAAAACTCTGAACTGGTTTTGAAGATGTTTCGCGAGTTGAATGATCGATTTAATCAAACAATCATAATGATCACACACAATCCTGAGGCAGCCGCTGCCTGTCAAAGGATCATCCAAATGCGCGACGGTCATATCGTGTAGCCTCGTCGATCGACCAACATCTCCGAACGATAAAGATGGGATTCATCTCAGATACTGCAAGAAAAATCGTCTTTTGGAACTATTCGCGGACTTCGTGGCAGTGGGATGTACTGTGCGTGTTGATCCTTGCTTTTATTTTTCTTACACCAAAAAGTTGGTTTGCGAGCAATCCGCCGGTGCAAACGACCGTGGTTTGGACATCGGATCTCATTGGTAATCAATTAGATATGGCGGAGATTGATCGTCTTGCAAGAGAGCGGCTCAACCGCCCGTCAGGTCAAGTGATACAACACCGCAAAAGGGTCGACCAATCTGGCAGGATAATTGCTTATGAGGTTGACATCCGGTGATCATGCTTTATAATTTCTGAGATTAATTTAACGTGAGACGCATCAAGCGAAGCGACTCACGGTTTTCCATAGGGCCCGCCGGGCCCTTAAGTTTTAGACAGGAGCCATCATGAAGAAACTTATTCCCCCGACAATCATTGCGCTGGTATTAGCGGCGCTGGTCGCATTTCCCCTCCCTGCCGCGAATGCCCAGGCAGGATTGGTCAGCTCGATTCTTTCCAAAATGGAAAAGAACCGACAGAACCTCAGGAGTCTGAGTGCGGACATCAGCATGGAGAAGTACAACTCGCAACTGGGCGAGTCGGAGAAGTACTACGGAAACATCCGATACATTCCCGCCGGCAGAGGCGCGGCGCTTGTTCGTCTTGATTGGAACAAGCCACAGCAAGAAATATTGGTGGTCGCCAACGGCGGATACATGCTTTATCGTCCAAGATTGAAACAGGTGATAATTGGCACCACGAATTCCGTTCGCAGCGCGAAAGATAACGACGTGCTGGCGCTCTTGAATATGTCGGCAGCGCAGCTCCGCTCCCGGTTTGGCGATTTTCAGGACGAGCGAGAAGAAACGCTTTGGGGCGGCATCCACACTACTCACTTGAAAGCGGTCCCTAAAACGGCTGCCAGCTATAAGTACATCGAAGTGTGGGTTGACGACAGCGGCATGCCGGTGCAGACAAAGATGGTCGAGAAGAATGACGACTCGACTACGATGCGCCTGAGCAACGTCGCCAGGAATGCCGACATTCCGGCGAGCGTCTTTAAGCTGGACCTCGACTCGAG
>QHXH01000054.1 GCA_003222855.1 Acidobacteriota bacterium | reverse complement strand
GGCGCTCGTGTTCTTCGGTAACCTTGCCGGAAAACTTCACGACAAACGTCTTGCCTTTGAAGCGTTGAATATAGGGCAGCGCTTCGCGCAAGAGGTCCAGACGTAATTGGCTTCCAACTTCGCTGGTGTCGGTCATAGTTGTTTTGGCCGCGGATTAACGCGGATACTCGCGGATAAGAACGCAAACACGTTTAGAAATTCTTTGCTCGAATCCGCGTTTATCCGCGTTCATCCGCGGCTAAAATTACTATGACCGATACCAGCGAAGTTGGAAGCCAATTACGTCTGGACCTCTTGCGCGAAGCGCTGCCCTATATTCAACGCTTCAAAGGCAAGACGTTTGTCGTGAAGTTTTCCGGCAAGGTTACCGAAGAACACGAGCGCCTAATCTCTTTGTGCGAAGAGCTGGCGCTACTTCATCAAGTGGGAATTCGCGTCTGCGTTATTCACGGTGGCGGCAAGCAGCTCAGCGACCTGGCCAGGAAGCTCGGCGTCGAGCAGACGATTATCGAAGGCCGCCGGGTGACTGACGACGACACTCTGGAAATGGCCAAGATGATCTTTGCCGGCAAAATCAACACAGACATTCTCGCGGCGCTTCGTCATCGTGGTGTTCATGCCGTGGGCCTTTCGGGCGTTGACGGCAACATTGTTCACGCCGAGCGTCGTCCGCCGCGCGAGGTTACAAATAAGCAAACGGGCGAAAGTGCGCAGGTTGATTTTGGCCATGTGGGCGACATTCTTGAGATTGATGCGCGGCTGCTGACCGTCTTGCTCGATCATGGATATCTGCCGGTGGTATCGTCCCTGGGAGCTGACGCAGAAGGAAAAGTCTTTAATATCAACGCCGACACAATTGCCTCTGCAATCGCGGTGCAGCTTCAGGCAGAGAAGTTGGTCCTGCTTTCTGATGTCGACGGAATTTATTTGCGCACTGGAGAACCCGAGACAAAGCTTTCTCGCTTAACTCGGAGCGATGCTGAGGAGTTGATTAAGACCGGAGCCGCGACTGAAGGCATGATTCCCAAGCTGCAAAACATTGTGGCGTTGCTTGGCCGCGGCGTGAAGAGCGCGCACATCATCAACGGTAACACGCGCAACAGCCTGCTAGCCGAAGTATTCACCGATCAAGGCACCGGGACAATGATCGCGGCATAAGGCGGCAGAACCCCGAGCGGCAGCGAGGGTGCAAAGTTAATAATCTCGGAAGTCTCGGAGAGTGGCTAACGCTCGGATTAACGCAGCCTCCCTGACGGTCGGATTTCTGCATCATCCGAACGATGACTTTGGTAAGTCCTTATCTCGATCAAATGGCGGGACTTCGCGCGGAGGCATTACAAAATCCGGAAAATCTTTCGCCCAGCTTTGGCGATACTCCTCATCAGCAAAATATCTCATGTAAAGCGAGATATCTTCGTCGCTGCCACTGCCAACAATATCGATTCCGTAAACATAGCCAGGATTCTCCGGAAACAGCACCGTCGGTTCTCTGAGCGCGTCATGGTAAAGATAAGAATACAATTCGCGGTCGCTGAGATGATTGGTATTGTGCAAGTAAGCTCCCAGCGATGCCATGCGATTAATCACCTCCCACAACTTCGCCGGCAATAAATTGTCTGTGAGTTCTTCAGGAGCGGGGACGTCGAGCCCGGCATTCTCAAGCCATTGCATGAGAGTTAACTGTTCAGCAGTCTCGAATTCGAGGATGTGTTTGAGAAACTGTTCCTCCATGTCGGCCGGCAAGTCAGATTCGTGAGAAACCTCGCCTAGCTCCTGCAGCTCGGCGCGCAATATCTCGATTCGCTTTTCCTGATCTGGTTCGTCGTCAAAATCAATCATCGTGAGATACTCCTGGCGAACGTGTTGTAGGGTCTGACTGTCGCTTGCGGTGTTAGAGTTGCATCAGCACAGGTGAGGTCAGTACCGAGAGCGGTAGCGACCCGGTCGTTACAGCTCTCGGTACTGACTCCGTCATCCAAACCGACGTATTTGCTCAATCGACCCTCTCGAACACTACTATCTTCCCGCGGAAATCAAACGTAAGGATGAAATCCTCGAAGAAAGCATTCCCGATATTGACTTGAAATTTTTTCTTGTCGTGGCCGGTGTTGGGAAGCCAGAACGTCGCCGGCACTGACTCGGCAGAGAAGCGTCCCAGTCGGACGGACTTCAACAGTCCCGGTTTGTTCGCGTACTCGCCGTTATATCCGACGGAATTGCCCTGGCTTTCACTCGCTTGTTCGTCCAGCCCTAAAATCGCGACGGCTTCAGGCGTCAAGGCAAATGAACTGCTTGACCCGGTGTCGAGGGTCGCGCGCATTTTTTCGTTATTGATGAAAACCGAATCAATGATGAGGTCGCCGTCTTCACGGCGAAAGGGAATCGCGATCGTGTTTACCGTGTTTGGCGCCAGTTCAATTCTGGGATATGGCGATTCAGCGAAAAAGCGAATTTTCGAATTCGGATAATCTATTTGAATGATCCGATCCTTCAGAAAGCTGTAGCCGAGCACGCCATGAATCGGTTTTCCAATCCTCTCGGCTAACTTTTTTAGATCGATCGTGGCGGCCAGAACGTCCCGCGCTGAAATCGCGCCAAGTTCCACAGTAGGCAGTCTCGTGGAGTAGACAACATTCTTTTCCGTCCCGCCACCGGTGGCGGCCGAGCCTTTGCCGCCCACGTCGAGACCGAGTTCTTTGGCCGTGGCGGAATCAATCGCCGAAGGATCAGTGTCCGTGTCGATCAGCATATTAAATGGGCCTTTGCCGCCGATTTTTACCTGAACGACGATTTGGTTGGCCACGAACTCAAAAGGGACTTCGACCGGCGTCTTTCCCGATTGTGGAAAGGCGCTCGTCCCACAGAGCACCAGCAAGAACATTCCGACAGTTATTTGTTTCATCTAATCCTACGCCTAATCCGGCTTCACTCCATTTCCGACTCCGAGGCGACCATATCGTACACCGTCGCACGAGTTTCTCCTTAACGGCAGCTAAATTCAAAAAGAATTTTGCCTCTGACGCCTTAAGAAACTCAGTCTCGGTAAAGATGCGGGTGCGCCGATTGATCGTGGCACACTCATTGCCATACTTTGCCGCGGAGGCCCGAGATGAAAAAAATCTTCGCATTAATATTGACGGCAACGATGTTGGCAGCGTTATCCATAACGGCTTTTGCTCAGGGGAGAAGCCGGAGCCGCAACTACGATTCGCGAAATTGCGATTCGCGGAATTACGATTCACGGAATTACGATTCGCGAAGTTACGATTCACGGATCTATAACTCGCAAGGTTATTACAACCAGCAAGGCTATTACGATAATTCAAACGTCTACTATGATTATGGAAGACAAAATGGCGGTCAACGTATTTGGGATCAACACAGGGACAAATTGACCGTTGGCGCAGGAACGGTGGGCGGCGCGATTCTGGGTAGTTTGCTTGGCGGCCGTCGAGGAGCGGCGATCGGTGCGCTGGCTGGCGCCGGAGGCTCGGCACTCTACACCTACAAGGTGCGCAAAAATCGCTATCGCTATTGAGAAGTGAAACGAGCTTAAGTTCGGTTGTCGTGAGACGACCGTGGGTTGAGGCCGGGTTGTGAAGGGGAGAGCGCGATCCGGCCTCGATTACTATTGACTGGAGCGCAAGCGTCCCGCTTGCACTGTTTCTCCTGCATCGTTGGCGGCAGTTGCAAGCGAGACGCTTGCGCTCCAGTCATGGATAAATCAGGCCATACAGCTTCTCAGCCCAGTCCTGATCGAGGTTTTGCAAAATCACGTACTGCTCGATGGCTGCGTCGCGATTACCCTGCGCGAGGAGAGTCTTGCCCAGATTGTAGTAAGCCTTGCCAAAATCCGGTTTCAGACGAATCGCCTGACGAAATGCTTCGACTGATTCGTCATGCTTATTCAAACCTTCGTAAGCTTCGCCCAGATTGTTTTGCGCAGCCGCGTCGCCGGGCTTTAATAGCGCGAGCTGCTTGAAAGTCTCGACGGCCTCACCAAATCTTTTCAGTTGAATAAATCTTTGACCCAGGCGATCGTAGGCGACCGCGTAATCAGGTTTCAGCCGTAGCGCGTGCTTATACGCTTGAATCTCTTCGTCGTATTGCCCCGAATCTTTATAAGTAAGTCCCAGCCCGTAATAGGCATCGGCAGCGTTGTATGGGTCGAGCTTGATTGCCTGGCGATACGCTTGCTCCGATTCGCGGTATTGCTTCAAATAATAATTCGCCAAACCGATATTGAAATACGACTCGGCGGATGGACGAATGCTGACAGCTTTTTTTGAAGCTTCGATCGCATCGGTGTGATGCCCGAGTTTTTCATTGCAGAATCCGGCCTGGGCCCAAGCTTCGCCATACGCGCTGTCGGATTCGGTCGCTTTCTGAAAATAAGGAAGCGCGTTTTGACAATCGTCTTTCGAAAGAAAAGTGAGGCCGTCGCGGAAATACTCGACGGCTTTTGCGCGTTTATTGCGGCCGGTCGCAACCACCAGTTCACCCAGCGAGAGCTGTGAATTCTCAGTCTGCGCGGTGCGATCGAGTTGCGCGATCCGTTCTGAGGGGATAGCGAAGTTCACGCTTTGCCCGCCAGTAATTTGCAAAGTCGCGACCCCAATTACCTGGCCGTGCATGTTGACGACGGGGCTGCCGCTCGATCCCGGCGAGATGGGCGCCGTGATCTGAATGATGCGGCCAAATCCCGGAATGTCGCGCACGGCGGAAACAATCCCGTTGGTGACGCTGCCCTCCAGACCAAACGGATTACCGATGACGACGACGCTTTCGCCTTCCTGCGGCGACGTGCGATCGAGCGAAAGAGATCTTACCTGGTTCGGCGGCGCGTCAACTTTTAGCAGCGCGATATCGGCTTCGGCGTCAACGGCGACGACGCTCTTCACGGGAAAGTTGTTTCCGGAATTCAGATGCACTTCGGCGCGATAAGCGCCATCGATTACGTGACGATTGGTGACGACGCGATCCTTGTCTATGAAAAAGCCGCTGCCGCGCGAGAGTTTCTCTCCTCGTGCGTCGAAGGTTTCAATCGCAACTGCGGCGGGTTTGATGCGCCGAACCAGATCGGGAAGTTCATCCTGGGCGAAGGCGTTGCAGTAGAAGACGCCAAAGATTAGCCCGCAAATTGAGGTTAATAGAATTTGCCTTAAGAAGAAGCGAGCACGGATGAGCCTCATTACGTGTTTAGTATAACTCGCGTTGG
>QHXH01000053.1 GCA_003222855.1 Acidobacteriota bacterium | reverse complement strand
GTCCACGTTGCGTCCTGGCCCTGCGCAGCTGATCCAAAAATCGTCAGCAGCATTAGGACGCTGGCGGAGAAAGCAGTTATAAGAACGAACGCGTTTGCGTTCATCGCAGATTTTGTTTGCCTCATAACAATTTCACTGGCGGTTCCGCGATTTAATCATCATTTTCGGCTGCGAGCAACGACCGATTCGAACCCCCGGGAGCATCAAAAATGGAACTGCAAGCCGACGTAAGCCGCGAAGGTAGGATGATCGGGCAACGCCGTCCGAAAGCTTCTCCCGGCAGAGAACAACAGAGTGGAATCTTTCATTAGCTTAAAGCGGCCACCTAAGTTGAACAGGAGTTTCTTCTCACTGAAATCGCGTTTGGCTTCGCCGTGAAGTTCGCCTAGAAGTTCGAACCGCTTGGTGACTTCGCGCTCCATGGCCAGGCCATAGATCACTTCGTCCTTTTCATGTTGTACGATCTGGTAACCAAACTCACCGACAATTTTGACGGGGCCCAGCTCGCGGCTCATTTCTATTGGCAGCCGCAACTCAGATCCAGGTTCAACTAGCATACGTCTCGCCGATGAAGCCGAGGTCCTGATCTCCAATTGCGGATACGTGGAGATGGCAAGGCCATGCTCTCCGTGATCCACAAAACGCCATTTTAAACCTATATTCGTGCTGCCAATGCCGGATTGAGTTGACTCGCCATGTCGATCCTGCAGCACGAGCCAGGGGACTTCAGCTTTAAGCTGAAGCCGCTCGCCTAAACCGTAATTAACGTCCACCAACGGCAGTCCGAGCAAACGCGTATCTCGTGTTTGCAAAACCGTCACGGCGAAATTTATTTCCCAATGCCCGTTTCCGGGTGTGTCCGGATCGTCAGTGAATAGCGGCGGCCCGGCTTGGCCGCGCGAGTATTGCGGCGTTAGCGCAACGCACAGAATTGCGAAAATGAGCAAGGGGAGAGTTCGCGAACGCATGTTATTCGAACTTCGTGTATCGGCGGCTGCAAAGATTGTGCCCACCAGGTTCGCGCTCATATTCGTCTCGCTTCGAATCTCTGTGTCTTGTTCCACGACACCGAGATTTGCCGGTGTCACATTTTGCGAAGCGGAGCTATACTTCTGTACTCCACACCACTGGAACTTTACTTAGAAATAAGCTGGAGGTCACCTATGGCCAAAGTTACGTCGCTCAACGTCAACGGAAAAAAGATGACGGTTGATGTCGATTCGACTGTCAGTCTGCTCGCCGTCTTGCGTAACGATCTGGATCTCACCGGCAGCAAATATGGATGCGGTGAAGGTCAATGCGGCGCCTGCACAGTCCTGCTCGATGGCGCGGCGACGCGTTCGTGCATTACTCAAGTTGGGCGCGCCGCGGGAAAGCAAATTACGACAATTGAGGGTCTGGAGAAAGACGGCAAGCTGCATCCGCTTCAGGACGCTTTCATCAAAGCCGATGCGATGCAGTGCGCGTATTGCACTTCGGGAATGATCATGTCGGCCAGCGCTTTGCTATCTAAGAATCCAAAACCGAATCGTGAGGAGATCATCAGCGGTATGAACGGAAACATCTGTCGCTGCGGTACCTATCAGCGAATCGTCGAAGCGATTCAAATTGCGTCGGGAACCACCTGATCTCTGCGCCTCCTCAGCGTTCTCTGCGTCTCTGCGGTGAACGTTTTGGTGGAAGTGATTCACCGCGGAGACGCAGAGCGCGCTGAGGTTGCGCTGAGAAAAGCCAGGGAGTTCGAGATATGAATGAACAACTTGATCTAACCATCGGAATTGAATCCGAGCGCTACGAACTATTCGAAAATCCAGGCTACTACTTCAATTTCGATCGTCGTGATTTCATCAAGGCGTTCGGGCTTGGCATTGTCTTCATCGTTCCCGCCGCGCGCGCTCTCGCGCAGCAACGCGGCCAGGGCGAATCCGGCCGCGGTGGCTCTAATGAACGGTTGCCGAATGATCTCGGCGCGTGGATTCACATAGACGAGGACGGCGGCGTAACCGTGTTCACCGGGAAAGTTGAGGTGGGCCAGAACACTCGCACCTCGCTGACTCAAGCGGTCGCCGACGAGCTGCACGTCCCGATCGACTCGGTCCATCTGGTCATGGGCGATACCGATCTTACACCTTTCGACATGGGAACATTCGGCAGTCGCAGCACCCCGACAATGGCGCCGCAACTTCGCAAAGCCGCCGCCGCCGCGCGCGAAATGCTAATCGCGATGGCTGCCGAGCAGCTAAAGGTCGCGCCGGGTGATCTGCGAATTGTCGATGCTCGATTTTTGAATCATGACAAATCGAAAACCCTCACACTCGCCGAAGTTGCGAAGGGGCGCAAGCTCGTTAAAGTGATTCCCGATGACATTGCAATCACGCAACCGAAAGATTGGACCATCGCCGGCGCCTCCGCCAGGAAAGTCGAGGCGAAGAATTTTGTAACCGGAAAGCATCGCTATACCTCGGACATCAAACGTGAAGGAATGCTTTACGGCAAAGTTGTGCGACCCGCGACATTCAATGCCACGCTCGTGTCGGTGGATACGAAAGCGGCGGAAGCGATGCCGGGCGCAAAGGTCGTAACCGATGGAAACTTCATCGGCGTGGTCGCCGCAGATCAGCAAACCGTGACCAAGGCAGCCAATGCCATCGCCGTTGATTGGAAGTCACCGGGCCAACCCTCGAACGCAGAATTATTCGATCTGCTTCGTAAAACCGGAACCGAACGTCGCGGCGGCGAAGGTCCGCGTCCGCAAGGATCGATTGTCGACGTCGTCAATCCACCGATAGGAGGCGGCGGCTCTCGTCCGCAAGGCTCAATTGCAGACGGCTTAGTGGCCGCTGATAAAAAACTTGAACAGACCTATACGGTTCAGTACATCGCGCATGCGCCACTTGAACCGCGCGCCGCGGTGGCTGAATGGAGCGGTGACCAGCTCACCGTCTGGACTGGTTCACAAAGACCTTTCGGCGTGCGCAGCGAACTCGCCGAAGCCTTTCACATCTCCGAGGACAAGGTGCGCGTTATTGTGCCTGACACTGGATCGGGTTATGGCGGCAAACACACGGGCGAATGCGCAGTTGAAGCGGCGCGACTGGCGAAAGCTGCGGGCAAACCAGTAAAGCTGGTGTGGACGCGCGAAGAAGAATTCACCTGGGCGTACTTTAGACCCGCTGGTGTAATCGATATCAAGAGCGGCGTGAAGAACGACGGCACGCTTACGGCTTGGGAATTTCACAACTACAACTCGGGCGCCGCCGGCATTCAGATCAAGTACGACATTCCGAACACTGACATTCGGGTTCATCAATCGAACTCGCCTTTGCGACAAGGCTCGTATCGCGGACTGGCTGCGACTGCTAACCACTTTGCGCGCGAATCGCACATCGATGAGCTGGCGCACGCCGTCAATATTGATCCGCTCGAGTTCCGTCTCAAGAACATCAAGGACGAACGGCTGCGCGATGTGTTGCAAGCTGCCGCGAAATCATTCGGATGGGGAAAGGCCAAACCTGCGAGCGGCCACGGATTCGGCATCGCCTGCGGTTTTGAAAAAGGCGGTTACATTGCGACCTGCGCCGAGATTGCGGTCGAACCTCCGTCAGATAAGGAAGACAAGTCAAACAAGCGCGTGCGGATTGTCCGTGTGGTTGAAGCCTTCGAGTGTGGCGCGGTGGTCAATCCACTGCACCTTAAAAATCAGATCGAAGGCGCAATCACAATGGCCATCGGCGGGGCGCTGTTCGAATCGATTCAATTTGAAAACGGAAAAATTCTCAATCCGCACTTTGCCAGTTATCGAGTGCCGCGTTTCGCGGATTCGCCCGCGATCGAAGTTGTGCTGGTCGACCGCAAAGACATTCCTTCCGCGGGCGCTGGGGAAACTCCGATCGTCGGCCTGGCACCGGCCGTAGCAAACGCGATCTTCAACGCGACAGGTCTTCGGTTACGGTCTCTGCCCTTGATTCCGAAGGGACTAACGACGGGATGAGCGCGGCCTGTAGCGGCGGTTAGGATTTAGCCCGGCCGTCGCTCAGCGACGAAACAAAACTCATTAACAAGCGTGATCGAGTTTTCGGCAAAACCGATTATGGCTGTGTCTCCGCGGTGAATTTGTCGCGGCAAATACTCACCACCTGGGCACAAAGAACCACAGAGGCACGGGGATTAGTTTTGAATCCGTTCTCTGCGAGGTATATCATTCGCTCATGCTGAAAGTCAGCGACATGAGTCCCGCTGAAATGCACGCTCTGCTTCAGCGCGAGAGTTTTGGCCACTTGGGCTGCGCGCGCGACGGCCGCCCTTATGTCGTGCCGATGCACTACGCGTACGACGGAAAAGATCTTTACTTTTTCACGACCCAGGGGATGAAGACGCAGTTCATTGAAGCGAATCCGCAGGTTTGTCTACAGATCGAAGAAGTAACGGACAGCACCAGGTGGCGCAGTGTCATGGTTATTGGTCGCGCGAACGAATTGACCACCTCGGACGAGATGCAGCGCGCCATGAAACTCATAACTGAGCGAAATCCTTCGCTGACGCCGGCAATCAGCGCCACGCAACTCGACTCGCTCGGCCGCGCGGTCGACATCGCGCTCTATCGCATCACCCCAGAGATAATTGACGGCCGGCAGACCGTCTCCTAACCCTTGCGCATACGCCGACGAAATTTTCATCGCCTCGTATTTCTGGCGGCGGGAATTTACAACATAGCATGGGGAATCGATGCTGTTTACGATCCGCAATGGCTGTTTCGATTTTCCGGATTGCCGCTGTTGAATCATTCGCCAATTGGAGATCGGCGCGACTAAACCGCGAAGAATCTTCAAGCGAGCGATTGCTTGATTCTTTCGCGTTTCGCCTCGAAGCGACTTCCAAATAGGACCAGTGAAGCCCAATAAGCGGCGAGGCAAATCAACAGGATCAAGACCATTTT
>QHXH01000052.1 GCA_003222855.1 Acidobacteriota bacterium | reverse complement strand
CTGCTCGAGGTCGGGCTCGCCGGACTGGCTGCTCAACATGGTCAGCCCGATCACCTGGCCGTAATGGCCGAAGAAGTCACTGAGATGTACGCGACGCTCGACGATCCGCAGGAGTATCTCGTCCACGACATTCGTTTCCATCGCGCTGTCGCCGCCGCGAGCGGCAACCAAATTCTGGCCGCGCTCATGAATATGGTATCGACCGCGATGTACGAAGGCCGGCGCGCAACCGTTGAACGCGCGACGGACTTAAAAGAGTCTGCCGAATTTCATCGAAAGATTTATCGCCTGATTCGCGCTCATAAGTCAGATGAGGCTAAGGCCGCGATGAATGAGCATCTGGAACTCGCACAACGCGCGTTCGCGTCTGAAGAAGGGTCAAATACTGATGAGGGTAAAGCAGAGAAACCTGGCACCGCGCGCCGTCCACGCTCCCGCGCTCAGGCCCGTCAATAGCTCATTACAATTAGGTACGCTTCTTTAAGGGCTCGCTGTAGATCTTTATCAGGATCATGGTGAAGTCTTTGTTCTCGGTGCTCCGTTGATGTGGTGTGCCGCGCGGCACAACTACGAGGTCGCCCTTCCTAATTTCAACAGTCTTGCCGTTTAGGATGCGGGGGCTGCGCCACTCGCCGGGATCAGTTTCTTTGGGCGCGTCGAGTTTTCCGCCCAGCACCAGCGTCGCCGATCCATCCAGCACGTAATAGACATCATCCGAAGCATCGTGTAGTTCCGCAGCCGCGCCCGCTTTGTTTTTTTCATGCTGCACCGCCACGCGCAGTTGCATTCCGGCGCTGTCGATTAACTCAACCGTCTTGTTGTCCGGTTGCAGCGTTTTCTGTAAATCATCCAGCGATTGCGACGACATCACGACGAATGGTCGAGTTGCTTCGCTGGGTTTGCGTTGCGCGGAAACGCTGAGCGCCGCAACCAAGATCAGCGTCGTGGTTGCAGACACGTAGAGGCTGCGAAGCAGATGCGTGACAACACCCCAGCACTTCAGTGATGGGAAACTCGTCGTTAACAATTTCCCAGAGCCCGTGAAACGGACGACAGATACAGAACCGCTCGCGCTAGCGAGCGGGTCGTACCGTTTGAGGGACCCGCTTGCTAACGCAAGCGGTTCCGTAACAGCCGGTCGTCCGCTTCGCGGACTCGATTCATGTTTGTAATCGTGCTCCCAGCGATAAATCGCTGGGCTGTTTTCGTCCGTCGGCTTCGCACACTCAATTCGCTTCATCATCAACCTCCAAATCGGTACTGGTCGCGGCGGCTCTCGACGGCTTGGGCCTAATCTATAAACATTTCGCCCCGACGCGGCCGGCAAATTGTTTACTTGCGGCTCGCTTCCAAACCGCTGCCGCCCTCATCGAACCCGGGCTGCACGGTCACGACCCCAAACTGGCGATCTTCGACTTCGCGATGCGCGGCCATCATCCAGACAAAATTGATGGGATGGCCCGGCACTGACACGTTCGGATGAAAACCCTTCGGCATGACTACGGCGTCGCCGTCGCGTACGATCCCGATGAATTCCGGCTCGTCAGGATTCGTGTAAACAAATTGCACTCCAAAAGCCGGCGCCGGCATATCGTAATAAACATATAACTCCTCCAGGATTGCGGCGTGTTCGTGCGGCGGCCAACTGGTCCAATGGCCCGGTTCTGAAGTCGTAAAGCCGGCAAGAATTCGTCCGGCTTCGACATTCTTGCCGAGCGTGATGTTTACGGTGCGCGAATTCGACGCGCCGCCAGTCTTGAACCTAAGCGATTCGTCCTTTTCGACATCCGCGTAACGCACGACCTGCAATGGATATTTCTTTTCGACTTCCGCTGAACATTCAACCAGGTCAACGGCGCTCTCAGTGCTGACCTCTACCTGACTGTCGCGCGGCAAATAGACGGAATCGTATTGTTCTATTGTGTTCGCCACTCCGTCACAAGTGATTGTGCATTCACCAGAGAGACAGATTAAGCCAGACTCCAACTCGCCGGTTGAAAAGCTCACGCGCGGCACCTCGCTGTCTAAAATTATCCGGCCATAAACAAGATGTTTCATCGCGCTGTTCTCGGGCGTGATAGAAATCGTGCGGCCTTTCCGTGAATTAGTATGACGGAAAATTAGTTGATCTTTCGCTTCCTTCATTTGTGTGCTCATGTTTAGCCCTTTCTGCTGTCCGACAAACTTCAGCCTGTCGATGACTTTAAATAAAACCCTTCGTGGATAAAAACGACAAACTGAAGTTTGTCGGACATTACTTTTTCCCATGCTCGTCCAGCCACAGCAGGTCTTCGAGCAAATAGTAGTTGCCATAAACGAGGGTTACGTCGCTCGGCCGCGTGCTTGAGCCATGACGTAAAACTCCCGGCGGCGTTTTGTCATCCGCGGAAACTGGCGTCAGATATCTATCGATGAGCGACTGCACGATGCGCTCGCCTTCGCGCCGATAATTCGCCGCCCGCGTCTGATCCGAAGACAGTTCTGACAAACGCAGCAAGCCGCCGGCTATCAGCGCCGCCGCTGAGGTGTCGCGGTTGCGAAAGTGTACGCCCTCGTCCGTCAAGTCATACCAGGGCACGCCGTCTTCCGGCAGATGATCCAGGACGTAACCAGCGATCTTCTCGGCAGTCGCCAGCGTCCGCGGGTCTTTTGTTTCACCATCCGCGACCGTGAAACCGTACAGCGCCCAGGCTGCTCCGCGCGACCACGTCGTGTCCGCCGCGAAACCCTGATGCGTGTGAGTGAAGACTCTTTCGCCCGGCCGCGCGTTGTTAGGGAATTTCAGGCTACTGTTTGCACCTTGCGACGAGAAAAATTCCTGCCGGTTATCGCCGGGATTGTAGTGAACTGATTGAGCAACTGAGCCGTCCGGGCGAACGAGCCATTCCGCGCTTTTCAGCGCGTGCTTTAATCCGAGTTCGCGCCATTGCGGGTCGTTTGTTTCACGTGAAGCCCACCACCAGATCTGCAGGTTCATCATCGTGTCGATGATCGTGTCATCGCCGTTCACGCTCCATGCAGCCACGAGTTCGGTCTTCGGGTTATAAAGCTCTTTCAAACGCGCAGCCGCTCGCAGTCCAGCGTCACGATACTTCGCGTCTTTCGTTTGCTGGTAACCAAGCACGGATGAGTAATAGTTGATGAAGCCTGTATCGTGATTCTCAGTCGCTTCTTTTCCCAGAAATCGTGCGTTCCAGGCTTCGGCCCAACGGCGAAAGCGTTCATCTTTAGTCTTCGCGTAAAGTCGCCAAAGCTCTGCGGCCCAAAACTCCCCCGTCCAGAAAAAACCTTTCTGCGCTTTCCATTCACCCGTTTTGTTGTCGCCTTCAGTGAAGAAGCCATCGCCTTTATCACGCGTTACTTCTTCCGGCGAAGTCCGGGAGATAATCGGCTCCCATTTGGCCGCGTCGCGCTGTGCAGACTGTTTCAACAACTCAACTGCTTCGGCATATGATTTTTTCTTCGCCGGCTGCAAAGTGTCCGGGGGAGCCGGCTGTGCTGATGCGCTCGATGAAAGGATCGCGACGCGCGCCGGTTGCGTCAGGCGACGGCTGATCGCCTGAACGAAGTCGATGAATTCGTCAGCGGTCTTTGGGGTCGTGACTGGCGCAGTCAACGAGCCGTAACGAAATCTTGAGTCCGCTGCGGAGGCAGTAATGTTTAGATTGTCGGTGTATTCCTGATCCCAAACGCCCGTCACATACCAATCTGCTTTACCGTTTTCAAACTGCGGTTGCACCAACAGGTTCAGCGGATCGTCCGCAACCGATTTACTGTCTTTCCCAAGCGCTATGATCGCCAGACCCAAATTCTGATTGGGGAGCATGTGAATCGCAGTCGCCGGTGGGCCTTCTTCTTCGACCTGATGCCCCCACCAGGCGCGAGTGAACGCCGGCTCGAAGGCAGTGGGAGTGAAAATCTTTTCCTGCAAATCAGGCTGGCGCACAATTCCGGTAACCAGCGTGAGTGAATCGGCGCCCTCTGCGGTGACGCGATGATCAAAGCCACGTTCGCCGGCCCATTGTGTCATGCGACTGGTGAGATTCACTTCGCGGCCATTTACTTTCCAACCCCGATAACTAACCTCGACGATCGCGCGCACTGGACCAGCGCTGACGATGCGCCATTTGCGTTCAGCGACGTCGGAAACTCTTACCGCCTTGCCGTCGACGAGAGCCGCGACGGCGCCAATTCCGATTGCATCCCCGATGCGATAGATGTCGCGGCCCAGCGGTGACTCCCAGTGATAGACGTATTCGGGAGCGCCAAACATTTCCAGATACAGACCCGGACGGCGTTTGCCCCAGACATCGATCGCGTTGCGCTTGTCAAAATAGATTCGCCAGGCGGTCGCTTCGGACTCCCAACCGAGCCCATCAAATTTCATCGTGAATTTTGCTGCGGTTCGTTTTGGATAATCGCTGCGCAGTCTTTGAAT
>QHXH01000051.1 GCA_003222855.1 Acidobacteriota bacterium | reverse complement strand
CGTCGCGGGTACGTTGTTCGTTTTGTGGCTTGGGCAATTTCTATTGCCGGCGCATAAGGGAGGTGACGATCCAACTCGACACTTTCGGTTGGAAGATTACCTGACCGAGATTGCCGTGTCGCCGGATTCGCCGTTTGTTGGCAAGACAGTTAGCGACGTTCAAAGCGACGAAAATTACCACTTCACCGTGGCCGGTCTCATTCGCAAGGGTAAGCGAGTTCGCGGCGCGATCAGAAACGAGGTTCTGAAGAAAGGAGATGTTCTCGTAGTCAGGACCACGCCCGAAGAACTCGTCTCGATTCGCACGCATGCAAACCTCGATTTGCATCCAGTCAAATTGTATGGGGTGACGAAAAAAGTCGAACAAAAAGAAAATGAAAATGAAGACGACGATGGATCGGATCTGTTTGTCCAGGCAATCGTGGCGCCGCGATCTGATCTCGTCGGTCGAACACTTTCCGACATGGACTTTCATCGTCATTACGGCGCCGTCGTCGTCGGCCTGTGGCGAAAAGATGGTTGGCTCGATCAGGAAATGTCGAAAGTAAAGTTGCGCGCAAACGACGTACTCGTGCTCGAGGGTGATGAAGAAGCACTGGCGCGGGTTTCAAATGATCAGGCATTTCTGATGATGGTTCCGTTTCGTGCTGAACCTAGATTGCACGGCAAAGCGTGGCTCGCCGGAGCGATCATGTTAGCGACAATTCTGTTGGCGGCTTTCAACTTGCTGACGATCGAGATGGCCGCCTTAACCGGCGCTGCTGCCGTGGTTCTTACAGGATGCATCTCTCCGCACCAGGCTTATCGAGCAATCGACGCGCGCATCTTCGTATTCATCGCGGGTGCAATCCCTCTGGGCACGGCCATGCAGAAAACAGGAACAGCAAATCTGATTGCCGGCTGGCTGCAAAATGCGGTGGGCGGGTGGCCAGAGCGGGCGATCCTGTTGCTTCTCTTTGCGGTCGTGGCAGTGATAACTCAATTCATGTCCGACGCGGCGACAACGGCGCTGTTTGCGCCAGTCGCCGTCGCGCTGGCTCAGGCACTTGGCCGCGCACCCGAGCCTTACGTCGTGACGGTCGCGATGGCTTCAGTTATCGCTTTTCTCACGCCCATTGGTCACCACGGAAATCTCCTGGTTTATGGCCCGGGACGCTATAAGTTCAGCGATTTTGCGAAAGTCGGAGCGCCGCTGACGGTAATTTGCGCGGTGATCGTAGTCGTGCTGGCGCCGTTGATTTGGAGAAGTTAAAGGAGGCGCCGCGCACAATTCATGTACGCATCAAATGCGGTCAACATGCTACTTGACCGTTTCGCGACGACGGCGTTAAACTTTGCTTACTTACCAAGTTAAATGGAAGGCTGTACTCGCTGGCTCCTAATCACTTGGTTCTCGGCGAGCGAAGGACCAACACCGAGGTTCTCTACAGTTAGGTTGCTTAAGCACCGTTTCCGAAAAATGCTGCCGGAGCTTTCCGGTGCGCGCTCCGTCGCCCCGCAGGGTCAAACCTTCGGGGCGATGTCGTGTTTACTCACCAGTTTTGGTCTTGCTCTTTCGCGGCCATATCAGTGAAGCCGCTACCGAAGCCAGCAACACCAGCGCCACGATTCCCAAAGCCATTCCAATCGGTATGTGGTCAGCCGAGCGAATGTGAGTAGCGAGCGAATCGCCTCCCGCAGCCCGAACCAACGCCGCCAGGAGTTTGGAGAGTAAAGGAAGCAACATCTTGGCGCCGATAAATCCAAGCACAATACCGAGTCCAAGTTTGAGGTAGTGAAATTTCTCGACGACACCGACAAGCAGGAAATAGAACGTGCGCAAGCCTAAGATCGCGAATACGTTCGAAGTGTAAACGATGAAGCGATCGGTCGTGACGCCGAAGATTGCGGGGATGGAGTCGACCGCGAACACCAGATCCGTGACTTCAACGACGATTAGTACCAGCAACAACAGCGTCCCTACTCGCTTACCATCGACAATCGTAAAAAACTTTCGCCGTTCGTAATGACGAACGATCGGCACGTATCGCGTCACGAAGCGCACAATCGAGCCCTCTTCAGGATTCGATTCATCGTCATGTCCGCTCAGCATCCTGAATCCGGTGTAAACCAGAAATGCGCCGAAGACGTAGATGATTGCGTGGACGCGGTTGATTAAAGCTGTACCCACCAAAATCATCGTCACGCGCATCACCAGCGCGCCCAGGACTCCCCAGTACAGAACGCGATGCTGATATTTCGGCGGAACTTTGAAGTAGGAAAAGATCAGCAGGAAGACGAAGAGGTTATCGACGGAAAGCGACAGCTCGATCAGGTAGCCGGTGACAAACTCGAGTCCCTTTTGGTGGCGTGCGGCGCCGAAAAGTTCCCAGCCCAGCGGACCGAACAGAAGAGCAGCAAAAATCAGGGCCAGTGTAATCCAGACACCGCTCCAGATGGCTGCATTCCGCGCGGTGATTTCATGAGGCTTGCGATTGAAGACACCAAGGTCAATCGCCAGCATTACCAGGATGAAACTACAAAAACCAACCCATGCAAGTGTCGAGGTCGCCAACGAGTGCATCTAACCAACTAAAATATCACGGCACCGGGGCAGGCAAAACCTGCGATCATCCTGGCAGTGGTGCAATTTCAATGAGAGCGCCGGTTCTTTGGGTAAGGCGAAAAGCACGATCCACGAAATCACACGAAACTGCACGAAAAAGGCCCGCGTTTAGTGACACCTCGTATGCCTTCGTGGATTGTGCGCTGCCATCGAAGCAAAGAACATCCAATGAACTACTACCTCATCCTATTTAGAATGCGCGGTGGAGATCAAAGTACGCTGCGCCCTAAAAAAGTGTGAACGCGCTTCGTACGTTGCAGCGCGCGGCTCGCTCCTTTAGAATTTACGGTTTCGAAATAACGCAACGAAGGTTTTCTAGATGCTCAAACAACTAAGCAAGTTCGAACGGACCAGCAAAGTGCTGATTCTGGGATTCGTAGCCCTGATGGCTGTCAGTCTCGTCCTTTTCTTCCGGCCGGGTGGCGGCACATCGGCGCTTGAGCCTACGAAGAGCAGCGAAGTAGTCGCATCCGTAGGCGGCGATGACATCACGCTTGGCGAGTTCGCGACGCAAAAACAGAATCTTCAGGCGCAGTTCAGTCGTTTCGGCGGACAGATCAGCTTGATGCAGATGGGCTATAGCGACGACAGAATTCTTGATGAGTTGATTCAAAGAAAGATCGCCGTGCAGGAAGCGCGGCGTCTGGGACTCGAATCTTCACCCGCTGAAATCAACGAACGGATCCGCAAAACTTTCAGGGACGCTTCCGGCAAGCTTACGTTGCTTGATGCCTCAGGGAAGCTCGACATGGCTAAGTACGAGCAACGCGTCGGCGATGTCGCCGCCTTTGAGCGAGGTGTTGCCGAGGACATCGCGCGAGAGAAACTTGAAGCTTTCGTGGCGGCGAGCGTCCGCGTATCCGAAGAGGACGTCCAGGCAGAATTCAAGAAGAAGAATACTTCGTTCGATCTGACTTACGTCATTGTGTCGGCGAGCAAACTAGCCGAGAAAATCCAACCGACTGATGACGAGCTGAAGGCCTACTTCGAACAACACAAAACTGAATACAACATCCTGGTGCCGCAGAAAAAAATTCGCTACCTCTTTATCGATCAGGACAAGTCAGGACAGAGACTTCAAATAACGGATAAAGAACTGCACGACGAGTACGACAGTCTCGATCCGAAATACAAACAAGCCGGTGTCAAGGTCCAGCAGATCGTCTTAAAAGTTGCGCGCCCGGATCTCGATGCCTCCGTCAAATCGAAAGCCGACGCGTTGGTGGCGAAAGCGCGCGCCAACGGCGAAACGATTTCCGAAGATGCGTTCGCCGATCTGGCGAAGGGCAATTCCGAAGATCCATCGACGGCGAAGAACGGTGGCCGTGTCAACGGAGTGGTGAAGAAGGACGCGAGCAAACCAACCGACCCATTCCAGCAGGTGCTCGATATGCAACCGGGCGAGGTTACGGACGCAATCAACTACAAGAACGCATATTACATTCTGCGCCGGGGCGATCCGGTGCCGAAGACTTTTGAAGATGCTAAGCCGGAGCTGCTGGTTTCGTTGCGTAACCGGCGTGGCTACACAGTCGCGCAGAAGATTGCACAGAAGGCGCAGGATCGTTTGAAAGAAACAAAAGATCCACCAAAGGTGGCCCAGGAATTCGCCGCGGAAGCGAACATGAATCCTGCTGACATGGTGCGCACAACGCCGTTCATAAAACCCGGTGACGACGTGCAGGACATCGGCAGCTCGCAGCAGTTCGAAGAGGCGATTGCTCCACTGAATAATCCAAACGACGTCGGCGAACGCACTGGAATCAAAAACGGCTTTGCCATTCCTATGCTCGTAGAGCAACGTCCGCCGCGTATCCCGGAATTCGACGAAGTCAAAGACAAAGTCCGCGTGGCGGTCAAGGACGAGAAGGCCAAGACTCAATTGGAGCAAAAGGCGAAAGACATCGTGGCGGCCGCGAAGTCCCCTGGCGATCTAAAGGGCGCCGCCGCAAAGGCCGGGCTGGAGGCGAAGGCGGAAGCTAAATACAAACTGGCCACGCCGCTGGGTGAAGCAGGATCGAGCGCGCTCATCGACGATCCGCTCTATGCGGCAAAAGCCGGCGACGTGCTGCAACCGATCTTTCTTAATCAGAACTATCTGGTGATTGGGGTCAATAAGAAGACGGACGCCGACCTGACTGAGTACGCGAAGCAGCGTGACAGCCTGATGCAGCAGGCGCTGACTGACAGAAAGAACCAGGTATTCGGGGATTATCTGACTTCCGTGATGATCCGGATGAAGCGATCGGGCTCGATCAAGATCTATCAGGACGTACTCGACACCGTCGCAGAGGAAGAGCCGCAAGCGCTCCCGCAGCGGCGACCGCAATTGCCGATTACGAAGTGATTGGAGAGAGTGCCACTCGAGTTCTGATCGAGTAATGCCTCC
>QHXH01000050.1 GCA_003222855.1 Acidobacteriota bacterium | reverse complement strand
AATCGCCAAAGCGATCAGCCAGGCGGTGCCAAATCCCGTCAACACTCCGAACGCGCCGCCGATTGCGGTCACCATCACAGCTTCGATCAAAAACTGCGTCAGGATGTCTTTGCGGCGCGCGCCCACGGCTTTGCGAATGCCGATCTCTTTCGTGCGTTCAGTCACCGAGACCAGCATGATGTTCATGACAACGATGCCGCCGACAACCAGGGAAATTGCCGCCACGCCAATCGTCACCAGGTAAATGTTGGACGTGGCGCCGGAATAAAGTTTCAGGAAAACGTCTTCCGTTTCCAGGGCAAAGCCATCGTCCTCATCTTTGAAAGTGCGGCCGCGCCGATTGCGCATGATCGCGCGAACTTGATCTTCCGCCGTTTCCAACTGATCAGCGGACGGCGTTTGGATGAAAACCACGAGCGAGCCTTCAGTATTGAAAGCACCATGCGCGATGTTCAAACCGAAATCCTTCTTATACGTGGCGAAGGGGATGACGATGCGATCGTCGCGCGAGATGCCAAAGATTTTTCCCAGCGGTTGCAGGACACCCACGATCCGGTATCGATGGCCTCCGGCCCACAGATCCTGGCCGACCGCCTGCTCGGGCGTTTCATTTGGATAGAAATTCGTGATGATGTCAGAACCCACGACACAGACCGGCTGGCCTGAGTTGCCTTCGCTCTCGCTCCAGTACCGGCCGGCATCAATGGTTACACCGTCGATCTCAAACATTGCCGGGGGCGTGATAGCCCGCACCGCCACCGCGTCGGCTTTCTGATTTCCGTGTTTGACCGGCACCGCATCATTCGCCGCTATACCCGCGCGCCAGCATGCGCTGCAGAGTCGAAAAATCGCCTGCGCGTCATCTTCGGTGATGTCCTTGCGTTTATTGAATTTGATGAAGTCTTCGCGCGAGGTGATCACTCGTGGCCGTTTGGAAATCGTAAAGACGGTCGAGCCCTGCGAAGAGAAAGTCTGCGCGACTGTCTGGTCCAAACCCTTGATGATTGTCACGACGGCGATGACGGCGGTGACGCCAACGATGATACCGACCAGCGTCAACGCGGTGCGAAGTTTGTTTTGACGAAGACTGGCAAAGGCAACAAAGAAGGCTTCCCAAATCGCCGCGACTGAAACGATGCGAAATGAGCGAGCCCTGCGCGGCGGCGAAAGCTCGCCGCCGAAGGCCAGGCCCGAGGGGACGTTGGTTGGGATGACGCTGCGCGTGGACATCGCAGCAATCCTACCTGACTGTCTCGTCTTTTTCGATCAGCCCATCGCGGATCGAGATGATGCGACGCGCGCGGGCCGCAATGTCGTGCTCGTGCGTCACAAGGATGATGGTGTTGCCCTCTTCGTGGAGCTTTTCGAACAGGTTCATGATGTCGTAACTCGTCGCCGTGTCGAGCGCGCCGGTTGGTTCGTCGGCCAGCAGAATCGAGGGATGATTGACGAGCGCTCGCGCGATCGCGACGCGTTGACGCTGGCCACCGGAGAGTTCATTGGGCCGGTGCGTCATCCGGTCAACAAGATCTACCTCTGCCAATGCCTGCCTAGCCATCTCGTGACGCTTCGCGCCGGGAATGCCGCCGTAAATCAGCGGCAGCTCGACGTTGTGCAGAGCTGTGGCGCGCGCCAGCAGATTGAAAGTCTGAAACACAAACCCGACTTCCTGATTGCGAATGCGCGCGAGTTCATCATCATCCATCTCAGAAACGTTTTTGCCGTTGAGCCAGTAATCTCCCTGCGAAGGCGTGTCGAGACAACCAATCAAATTCATCAGCGTCGACTTGCCCGAGCCCGATGGACCAGTGATCGCGAGATACTCGCCGCGATGGACCTCGAACGAGACACCGTGCAGGGCATGGACCTTCTCAGCGCCCATGTCATAGGTCTTCCAGATGTTCTGCATGGCGATGAGGATCTCCGCATTGCCATCCACTGAGGGCAGATCGGGCTTCGCGAAAATTGCCGTACGTTGAGTTGTTGCGACGGTAGATTCGGGCATTAGCTGCCTCCACCTGCGTTGGCATTAGCGTCGGCTTTGCGCGTTTGGCGCTTCACTTTATCGCCAACCTTGAGCGCTTTCAGCACGCGGCTTGGACCAGTGACGACCTCTGTGCCCGCTGGCAAACCACTGGTGATTTCAATGTCAGATTCGCCGGTGATGCCGGTTGTAACCTCGAGAAACTTGACCTTGCTGTCTTTGTCCAAAACGTAAATGCCTTTTTGCTCTTTCGGCTTTTCACCGGAGGGCGTCGGCGCGCTGCTGGCGATCGAGGGCCCCGGCGAAGGCGTCGGCGCCGCTTTTTCTACGATCGCCTGGAGCGGCACCGCAATCACATTGTTCTTGGTCTTGGTGGTGATGGTCGCGGTCGCGCTCATGCCGGGCCGCAATTTCTCTTTGGTTTCATCGGACAAGTCCTTCAGCTCGAGCGTGACTTTAAATTCCTTTGCTTCCTGCACATTTACGCGATTCGACAAGCCTCCCTGCGTATCGGACTTCGCGATCGCCAGCGGATTCTTTTGCGTGATGACTGCTCGGATTTCTTTCTCACCCAACGCATCAACTTTCACCTTTGCTTCCTGGCCCACGTCTACGCTCGCTATCTCAGTTTCATCGACATTCACTTCGACGTTAATCGTCGACATATCGGCGATAGTCATGAGCGGCGTGGATGAAAGTTGTGAAACGGCGAACTCACCGACCCGGGTGGGAATATCTGCCACCACGCCGTTCAGGGGCGAGTACTGGGTCGCTTTTTCACGCTGGCTGGATTGGCCGCGCAAGAAAGCTTGCTGTTGGCTGGCGCGCATCTCGCTCGATTTAATGCTCGTTTGCGCTTCTTTAATGGCGGTCCGTTGCTGATTGGCGCGTTCCTGGGCTTCCTTGACGGCGAGCTTTTGCGATTCCAGATTGGATTTCGCAGTTTCCAGCGCAATTTTTGTCTGGTCGTATCGATCGTGTGCCGCGTCATAGTCGAACCGGGAGGCAACGCCTTTCTCGATCAGTTCGGTGGTACGCTTCAGTTCGCNNNNTGCGGCATTCAAATCGACCATTGCCCGATCGACCGCGGTCTGCTGCGCGATCACCTGCTGACGTGCGGACGCGATGGAAGCTTCCGTGACGGCCAGACCCTGCTGCGCCGAAGCGACGGCGTTGCGAGCGTTCGACACGTCGTTAAGCGATGCTTGAGTTGCCGCCCACTGCGCTTCCTGGCTTGATTGAAGTTGGGTGGGATCGACGCGCACCAGAGCCTGGTTCTTTTTAACGATGTCACCCGGATTGACATAAATCTCAAGAATTCGCCCGGGCACTTCGCTGGTCAGCTTGATGTATTGAATTGGCCGCACCTCGCCGGAAGCTGTGACTGTTGATTTCAATTCCGGACGCACGTCGACTTTTACCGTGGTCACTTCCGGTTCATCTTTGCGCGTGGCAACTACGCTGATGACAACCACCAGCACCAGCACCACGAGAGCTGACACACCAATAATTATTTTCTTTTTTCTACTGAGGGCCATTTCGGTTTCAATTCCTTATCTAAATTCGCCGGGTTGAGTGCTTCAACAGATTAGATGCCAGGCACTGCGAAGAGTTCACGGCTTGAGTTGGTTTTACGAAGAATTTTGGCGCCTGGTTTCAAAGAAATCTCGCGTGTCGAGGCCTAATTATAAACGATCCGCGGATTGCTTGCCGAACCTGACGCTTTAGGAGACCGGACTGTGGCATGCGCATCCTGCGCGTAATTCACGGGGGGGACGCCCGTGCCACGTCGCCAAACCGCAGCACTACCTACAACATCAAAGATATTGGCGCGACTTGTGGTTTCGCGTTAAGATATTTTGTTTGGGAAGTCAGCGCCACCTGCGACGGGTCCGATGATCGTCTGCGACAGATGTAGCACGCATAATGTGGAGGGCTCGCGATTCTGCGATGTGTGCGGAGCAGCGCTCTGGATGGCTGGGAGATCAAGCTCAAGCTTGGAAAACGGGAACGGTAACGGTTCGAACGGCAACTCGCGACAGCCGGCGCCCAGCGTGGCGCCCAGCGGCGCCCAGGTTTCAGCTGAGCATATATCGCTGGCGGGCCTTCAGCCGGACAAGGCGCATGCGACGCTTCAGATTGAGCGCGGTGTTTCGGCCGGCAAGAAGTTCCCCTTGAGCAGCCCGGAGTCTCAGATTGGACGGTGGGACGCAGACGGCGGCGTTTTTCCTGACGTTGATTTGGATTCAGACGATCCTGAGGCTAAAGTGTCGCGGCGTCACGCGCGCATCTCGGTCCGCGACGGTAACTATCTAATCGAGGATCTGGGATCAACGAATGGAACGTTCGTGAATCGCGGACGGCGCCTGGCGCCCGGCGATCGCTATCCGCTCAAGGATGGCGACGAGATTATTGTCGGCAAGACATTCTTGCGTTTTCGCATAGCGAAATAAGACCAGGCATCTGGAGTCCGTACCCTCGACAAAGCTGGTTTAACTCCTCCAGCAGCACAAATGGCTGTTTGCTTCCAGTGTGGCGCCGCAATAAATGCGGACGAAAACTTTTGCGGCGTTTGCGGCTCGCCGCAAGAGCGTGATGAGGCTTCATCGTCGACCGATGCGGCGGCGCATCTTCAGCACGACACCTATCCTGAGGGCATGCAAAAAGAAATTCCCAAGCAAGAGCGTCCAACCTCGATGTCGTCGCAGCGTGGCACGGACGAGCTGAATGAAGACAGTGAATCCTCTTCACGGACCTCACCCGCGAGTGGGACTGCCTCGCGCCGCAGCAAGCCCAAAGCCCTGGAAGCCGGCAAAGTCCTGACTCATCGCTATGAAATTGTGCGGCGCATCGGCGGCGGTGGCATGGGCGCCGTTTATCTTGCGAAGGACCGCAATCTCGGCGACGCGCCGCGCGCGGTCAAGGAAATGATCGAGTCGCACCTCGACGACGCGCAACACGAAAAGGCGATCGCCGACTTCAAGCGCGAGTCTCTCTTGCTTACAGAGCTCGAGCATCCTTCGATCCCAACCGTATACGATTACTTCTACGAGGAAGAATCTGAACGATTTTATCTTGTGATGAAGTTCATTCCCGGCAGCGATCTTGCTTCACGGCTGCGCGCTTCGCCCGGCGGCCGGATCGACGAGTTGACCGTGACAGAGTGGGGCATGCAGGTGGCTGACGTACTGCACTACCTGCATACACGGCCGCAACCAATTATTTATCGCGATTTGAAGCCGGCGAACCTCATGTTCGACAGCAATCTCAATCGCATCATGCTGATCGATTTTGGGATTGCCCGATGGGTTAATAAAAAAGAGAAAGGCGTCACGGCGGTAGGGACCATGGGCTACGCGCCGCCGGAATTATTTAGCGGACAGGCCGACCCGCGCGTCGATATCTACAGCCTGGGCGCGACGATGTTTCATCTCGTGACGGGATCGGATCCGCAGGATAATCCACTCCTCATTTTTGATTTCACCAAAAACCCGCGGCCGCGTCAGATCAATCCGCAGCTTTCATCTGAGATCGAACAACTGCTGACGCGCGCCGTCGAGTACAAGCCCGAATATCGTTTTCAATCGGGTGCCGAGATGCGCGATGCCCTGGCGGCGCACCTGGAAAAGTTGCGTTCCGGCCAGGTTAGTTATGGGGCGCCGGCGCAGGAATTAGGTGGCGAAACGCTGCGCGTGGCGATTGTGTTCTGCGGATTCTGCGGAGGGCGAATTGCCGCGGATGATGTTTTTTGCGCGCATTGCGGATCGCGGCAGCCAATGGCCGGCACCGATTCGAGCCCGCGACTGGTGGCGCGTCCGACAGCAAAACTGATCGTCGCCGGCACGACGGAGCTCGACGCATCGTTCAACTTACAGAAAGACAGCAACCTCGTCGGACGCACCGATCCGCTTTCAAACATTTTTCCCGAAGTCGACCTGTCGCGTTTTGATCCGCAAACGAAGGTTTCCCGCCGGCACGCGCGCATCTGGCGTAAAGGCGAAGCCTACATGGTCGAGGATCTCGGTTCAGTCAACGGAACCGTAATCAATGATATTATTCGTCTCGAGCCGCGACAGCCGCGCCCGCTCGATAGCGGCGATCGCATAAAGCTTGGTGAAACAACGCTGCATTTCCTGGTGGGCTAGCAAAGCAAATTTGATTCATTCCTGATCGTTATCCGTCTGACTGCTTAATCAATTATATCGTCTCAGCGAACTCCGATGACCGCAGATATCGAAACCGCAAAAACTCCCATTGCCGCTGCCAGTCATCGACCCGAGTCGCGTGTCCGCGTGCGCTATCGCGCGCCGTTCGCGTTACGTTGCGGCGCACTCTTGATTGACTACATTGTGCTGGCACTGGTGCTGACTTTCAGCATTATGATCGCGCGCTTGATGGGCGGCGGCGCCCGCTTGGCGGGCGGCACGGCAGAAAAGATTGGAATCGCTCTGGCGTTTATTGTCGCTGTAGCTGATCTGGGAGTGTTGGCCGGCATCACCGGCCGATCGATCGGGAAGTGGACCACCGGCTTGCGCATAGAGCGTATCGGCGGAGGCCCGCCCGGTATCGTTCGGGCGCTGCTCCGTCATTTTGTAGGGTACCCCCTTTCTTTACTGCCATTAGGACTCGGTTTCCTGTTTGCGGCTGTTACTCCGACAGGCCGCGCTTTGCATGATTTCATTTCTGGAACAGTCGTCGTTCGAAGGAATGTGGCGCCGATCATTCCGCCGCCGCGAAGAGTAAGAAGGTAACTGTTTAGAGTTCAATCTTTAGATTGGTTGCATAGGCGCAAGCTAAACCTTGAACTCTCAACTACCCAATCATGGCTGAGCTAATCGTCAAGTATCCGGATCGTGCCGCTGAGCATTTTCAGATCAGTCGCTTGCGCGTGACGATCGGCCGCTCGGCGAGAAACGATTTGTGTATTCCGGATCCGTTCGCGTCGCGCGTCCATGCCGAAGTGCGCAACGAGGGCGACGAGTACTTCCTCCAGGATCTCGGTTCGGCGAACGGCACTCTCTACAACGGCTCGGTAGTTGAATCAGCGGTGACGCTGACACGCGGCGGGCGAATTCAAATCGGCGAAACCGAAATCGTTTTCAACGACAGCGTGTTCCCGTTGAGCAGCGGCGCGACGATGATTACCGACAACTCATCGTCGATTCCGGAAGCCACGATTGCATTGTCATCGGCGGATCGCACGACGTCGGGATTGTTCGAAGCGATTGAGGGCGCGCGCACGCGAGAAGATTCAGCGCCGCGTCCGGCGAAACAAAGCGATCTGCTTGCTTTGATCAGCAAAGTGGGTGTCGCGCTGCTGGCGTCAGTGACGCTGAACGAAACTTTGGAACAGATTGTGGCGCTGGTATTCGAAGCGGTGCCTGCCGATCGCTGCATGATCATGATGCGTAATGCCAAGAGTCCCGAGCTGAAGGTGGCCGTCGCGCGACTTCGCGATCGCGCCGGCGAAGTCGGCGAGATTCGCATCAGCCGATCGGTAATCGACGAAGTGGTGACGAACGGCAAATCAGTTTTGACTTCGGACGCGCAAGCGGATCCGCGGTTCATGGGCGGCACCGTGATGCTACAAGGCGTACGCTCAGTTCTGGCAGTGCCGCTCGGCGTTGGTGCAAACGTTTTCGGAATCATCTATGCCGACTCACCCCTCTCTGACAATCGCTTTACGGAAGACCACCTGAAACTGCTGACCACCCTGGCGTCAGTCGCCGCCATTCGGGTTGAGAACGCGCGTCTGACCGAAGAGCAGATGGAGCGTGAACGGCTCGAGCGTGAACAACAGGTTGCCAGCGAGATTCAACAACGCTTTCTGCCGGCCGCCGCGCCGCAGATCGAGGGCTATGAACTGCAGGGGATCAGCTTTCCCTGCTATGAAATCGGCGGTGATTATTACGATTTTATTCAACGTGAAAACGGTAAGATGGTCATAGCTCTGGGCGATGTTTCCGGAAAGGGGACCGCCGCGGCCCTCCTGATGTCGTCATTGCATGCGGCTGTGCACGCGCACGCGGAAACGCATACCTCAATCGCGGCAGCCATCGCCGCCGTCAATCGGTACCTGGTAGAAAGCATTCCGCCGAATCGCTTCGTGACG
>QHXH01000049.1 GCA_003222855.1 Acidobacteriota bacterium | reverse complement strand
AACAGCAGCTCGCACGGATGAGTCCTGCGGAGATTGATAATCCCGTAGTGAAACTCGCCGGCTTGATTCTCGGGTCGCCGGAGTTTCAAAGGCAGTAAAATTTGAATTGTTTAGATGGCGGACTTGTCCGTCGTTGACCGCGGCACAGGTGCCGCATCTAAAGGTAAAAGCCTAGAGGTAACGAGCATGAACAGAAGATACTTCATCAAATCCGGCAGCATCGCGTTGGCTTCTTTTGGAGTGATGGCCTCTGCGCCTTCGTTTCTGAAACGAGCGTTAGCTGAAACGCTCAACGCCACCGCGCGCCGCAAAACACTTATTGCAATCTTCCAACGCGGCGCGGTTGATGGACTCAACGTCGTCGTCCCGTACGGGGAGCATAACTATTACGATCTGCGGCCGAACATCGCGGTTGCCAAACCTGATGGCGGCGCGGAATCGGCGATCAATCTCGACGGCTTTTTTGGACTGCATCCGTCGCTTCAGTCCTTCAAACCGCTCTGGGACTCGAAACGCCTCGCGATTGTGCACGCGTCAGGCTCGCCCGATAACACCCGCTCGCATTTTGACGCGCAGGATTACATGGAATCGGCGACGCCGGGCGTCAAGTCGACGCAGGACGGTTGGCTGAATCGTTACCTGCAATCGAAATCAGACAGCCAGAGGTCTCTGTTCCGCGCCGTGTCGATGACGCAGAACATGCCGCGCGCGATGCAAGGCAAAGCGTCAACGCTGGCGATGTCGAACCTGGCGGATTTCAACATTCGCGCGGGTCAGAGTTCCGCTACCGTGCAAGGCGGCTTCGAAGCGATGTACGACGACAAGTTAGTCAACGACGCGTTACATGGCACAGGCCGTGAAACATTCGAAGCGATCAACTATTTGAAGCAGGTGAATCCCGCGCAATACAAAGTTGAGAACGGCGCGAATTATCCGCGGACTCCTTTCGGAAATTCGCTGCTGCAAATCGCGCAATTGATCAAAGCGGGCGTCGGTTTGGAAGTGGCGTTCACCGATGTCGGCGGCTGGGACACTCACGTGAATGAAGGGAATCAGCAGGGACAGCTCAGTAACTTGCTGCGACAGTTCAGCACGGCGATCGCGGCGCTCTACACCGACCTGGGCTCGCGTATGGACGATGTTGTGATCCTGACGATGTCAGAATTCGGCCGTACAGTGAAAGAGAATGGTAATCGCGGAACCGACCACGGGCATGCAAATGCGATGTTCATCGTGGGCAATACCGTGCGCGGCGGAAAAGTCTACGGCGACTGGCCCGGTCTTAAGAACGATCAGTTGTACGAGGGCCGCGATCTGGCGCTGACAACCGACTTTCGAAATGTGTTCGGCGAGATCGCTGAGAGGCATCTCGGCGCGACTAACATGAGGGCCGTGTTCCCGGGTTATGAACTCAGCGCATCTAAGTTCCGCGGTTTCCTGGGGTAGATTTCACCACTAAGACACAAAGACCACTAAGAAATTTAAGGTTAGCTAGCTTCAGGTAGGTGAGTACTTGCGCTTTGAAGATTCGATTCATTCGATCGATTCCACCAATCTCGAAGCTATGCGACAAGCCAGAGAGGGCGCGCCTGAAGGCTTTTGCATTATCGCGCGCGAGCAGACGCGCGGGCGCGGCAGACTTGACCGCACCTGGCAGTCGCCGAAGGACGCCGGTCTGTACTTCAGTCTAATTCTCAGGCCGAGACTTGCTAAGAATGTGTGGTCGCTCATCACGCTGATGGCGGCGCTGGCAGTTTCTGATTCTTTGATGAAGACGTGCGCGTTGCCGACAGATATCAAGTGGCCCAACGACGTCTGTGTTCGCGATCGAAAGATCTGCGGTATTTTGGCTGAGACGGTAGAGACGGATTCAGCGGCGGCCGCGATCGTAGGAATCGGAATTAACCTGACGGCGGAAGAAATCGCGGTGATGCCGGAGAGCGCCATATCCGTCGAAGCGGCTGTCGGCCGGAAGATCGATCCGGAATCTATCGTCGCAGAGTTACTAAGACGAATACGCGCCTTACAGTGAGGTGCTGCCGCGCGCTTGCGCCGTGGTTCATCAAGGCGGCGTCGGCACGACGGGTCAGGGCATGCGTTCGGGAAAGCCGGTCTTGATTTTGCCGCATGCGCACGATCAGTTTGACAATGCAGCGCGAGTGGCCCGGCTTGGCTGCGGTCGCGTTTTGCCGCGCCCGCGTTACAATGCAGAGTCGGCGTTTTGTGAGTTGCGAACTCTGTTAGATGAGCGGAGCTACAGCGAGCCAGCCGCAAAGGTCGCCGAAGTAGTTCGCGCTGAGCACGGCGCGCGCATCGCCGCTGATGAGATCCAGAAGGTTCTGAATTCAAACTAACAATGCTGCTGGTAATCGACATTGGCAACACGAACACTTCGCTGGGGGTGTTTGACGGCGACAGTTTGGTCGCGCATTGGCGGCTCACGACAGAGCGCGCCCGGACAGTGGACGAATGGGGCGTGCTGGCGCGTAATCTGTTTGCGTTGACGGGCGTTGATTTCAAATCGATCGACGCGATTGCGATCGCTTCGGTTGTTCCTCCGCTTAATTTCACTTTGAAGCGGATGGCTGAAAGTTATTTTCAGTTAACGCCGCTTTTTATCGATCACACGGTTGATACCGGTCTGAAAATTCTTTATGAACCGCCTGCAGATGTCGGCGCTGACAGAATCGTCGATGCAGTGGCCGCGATTCATAAGTATGGACGCCCGTGCATAGTCGTCGACTTTGGAACCGCAACCACCTTTGACGCGATCAACTCCAAAGGCGAATATGTCGGCGGGGTGATTACACCAGGGATCACAATTTCCGCTGATGCCTTGTTCGAACGCGCCGCGAAGTTGCCGCGGGTTGAAATCAAGAGACCACAGAACGTCATTGGCGGATGGCATTCTGCGGAAGATGATTGATGAGCTGGGAGGTGCGCCCCGAATAATTGCGACCGGCGGTCTCGCGCCTTTGATCGCTAAAGGCTCAGAGTTCATCAAGGAAGTTGACGAGACATTAACGTTGGATGGTTTGCGGCTGGTGTATGAAAGAACACGCGCAGATCAAAGCTCCGTAGGAACGTCATCTTTATAACTAAACGCGGGGTTACTCGTTTTGAGCTCCGGAGGAGCGACATAAGCTATTCCGCTCCTGGGGAGCTTTGTTATTCAGGCATCGAGCATTGCTATAAATATTTCGCTCCTACGGAGCGAAAACACGGCGTCTAAGCCCTTGAACTACTTTTCTTACTTCTCAGAAATCGAAGACACTTTCATTCGCCGCCGCGGCAAGCACCTAATGCTCAGTCCGATAGACTGGGCGTTAATCGAAAGCTGGAAAGAGCGTGGTGTGCCCCTTCACGTGGCCTTGCGCGGCATCGAGCACGCCTTTGATTCGCATGATGCAAAGAAGCAGAAGCGCACAGTCAAGACGCTGCTTTATTGTCAGGAGGAGGTCGAAGCGCAGTACGCCGAGTGGCTCGAGTCTCGGGTTGGCAGTCACGACGTCGATGCGCGGCCGGAAGATGACGACCGGGCGCCGTTCCCGCGTGCTGCGGTGCTACGGCATCTTGAGCAGTCGTTGGCCGACATCACGAAGCTGGCCCATGAGCAGGAAGCGAAGCAGGATGAATTGAGCGAAGCTTTGGATCGAGCATCAGCGTTGCTTTCGGAAATCAGAAATGATTACGAGTCCGCCGCGCAACCCGATTCGCGTAAGCTCGAAGAGTCGCTCACGGGAATCGAACGGATGCTGGATGATGCGATGCGCCTGGTAATTAACGAGCACGATCTCGGCATGATGACCGCTGAGATCGAATCACAGCTTAAGCCTTACAAGCGACACATGGACAAAAAGGCATTTGCTCAAACTCGCGACCATCTGCTGCGTAAACGAGTGCGCGAAAGCTTCGGCGTGCCGCGGCTGAGCCTGTTTTTTATATAGTGTCAGAAGCCCGACCATTAGGGAGGGCAACTGGCGGGGATTGCCCTTGCTGACGCGCGGGCTTCCGACACAACATGGAAGTAACAATCGAACGCATTCTGCCGGGTGGCTTTGGGCTCGCGCACGCTGAAGGCAGGACTTTGATGGTAGCTTTGGCGGCCCCGGGCGATCGTCTGCGGGTGCGAGTCGATCGAGTGAAGGGAAATGTCGGCTTCGCTTCGATCATTGAAGTTGTTGAACCCTCGCCAGTTCGAATTGCGCCGCCTTGTCCTTACTTCGGGCGTTGCGGTGGCTGTGACTTTCAACAGCTAACCTATGAAGCCCAGTTGTCGGCGAAAGCGGAAATCATCAAAGACTGCCTGCATCGGATTGGGCGTATCAACACTGTACCCGATTTCAACATCACAGCCGCACCGCATCAGTGGCGTTACCGCTCGCGCGCGCAATGGCAATACGACTCCGTCCGACAGCGATTGGGGTACTTCGAAAGTGCTTCACACCGCGTCTGCGATGTTTCCGAGTGCGCAGTGCTCGCGCCTGAGTTACAGCGGACTCTTGAGACCTTGCGTCACAACATGAGCGAAGGTCTGCTTCCTGATGACGCAAAATATTTTCGTGCAGTCGCCGGGGATGAGGGAGTGTCAGTGGCGCCCGGTGTCAGCGGTCCGAGCATTGGCGAGGACGACGATTCGGAGAGGCTTCCGGATATCAATCGTTCAATCGGTGAAGAGAAATACAAGCTCAACGCGCAAAGCTTTTTTCAAACGAATGCTGATCTGCTGCCTCGATTGATAGCTGGAGCGATCGGTGACTTGTCAGGCGATACAGCGATCGAGCTTTATTGTGGCGTGGGATTATTAACGCTGCCTTTGGCGCGACGATTCAATCGAGTCATCGCCGTTGAAGAGAATTCTGATGCAGCAAACTTTGCGCGAGAAAATCTTGCCGGTGCGGATCTGGTGAATGCTGAAGTTGTAGCTGCGGACGTTGCCGCGTGGATCGAATCAGATTTGAAGTGCGGCGTCGGAGCCGGCGCACTCGAAATCGATTTCCTTTTACTCGATCCGCCGCGCGCCGGCGCAGAGTCCCGGGTTATTGGCGGAATCTTGCAACTTAAGCCAAAACGAATCTGCTATGTAGCTTGCGATCCGGCGACGCTCGCGCGTGATTTGAAGAAGCTAATCGCCGGTGGATATTCTCTTGACTCTCTCGATGCATTTGATATGTTCCCCCAGACTCATCACGTCGAAACGATCGCGAAGTTGACTGGCCCTTGAACCATGAGCGATCTCCCACAGGCTCGCATCACAAAAAACCCGCTGGTCATACTCGCCTTATCACTCGCAATCGGAATTTTCGCTTTCCACTATTTCGACAGTGCAGGATTAGCGATCGCTTTTGTCGTTGCTGCCCTGGTGCTTGTCTCGATCGCTGCCACGGCAGTTCTGAGAACTGTCTCATCAGTCGCAATCGCCTTCCTGTTTGTCGCATTTATTGCGACGGGTTATGTGCTCGCGTCCCTTGAGGAGCGAAGTGTGTCGCCGAATCGTATTGTGCGAATGTTTGAGCGAAACCTGCTACTGCCCAATGAGCCGGTTGAAGTGACCGGGACCATCAAGGGCCAGCCGGAAGCTGCGCCTGATGGTTTCTATCTGACACTAAGCGTCGATCGCCTTCGATCCAAAGACGGCGAGCATGGCGTGTCAGGCGAGGTCTTGTTACTTGCGCACGTGGGCGATCAATTGGTCCGATCGGATTACGACGCTTTACAACTTCGTCATGGCGCCCGCATTCGCGTCATGACGGTGCTGGATCGGGACGAGGATTATCGTAATCCGGGGGTAATGCCGTTTACCGAATATCTGGATCGCAAAGGTTACGACGCGACCGGCGTAATCAAGAGTCCGCTGCTGGTGGAGCGTCTTGACGATGACCGCATATTTCTTCCCCTTGCATGGCTGTATGAATGGCGACAGCATTTGGAAGCACAGTTCGACAATCACTTCTCAACCGAAACTGCCGGCGTGTTGGAAGCGGTGTTGCTTGGCAATCGCCACAAAGTTTCGCGCGCGGTCGCAGAGCGCTTTCGCGAGGGCGGAACGTTTCATGTGCTCGTAATCGCAGGATTGCACATCAGTTTCATCGCGGGCCTTTTGTTCCTGATTATGAAGCGAATCACGCGCAATCGAATGATTCAGTTTGTTTCCATCGTAGCGATGCTCTTCGGCTATTCGATCGCTGTTGGGGCACAGCCTCCGGTGATGCGTGCAGCGCTCGTTTTCACGTTCGGAATATTTGCCCCACTCTTATGGCGCCGCGCAAGTTCTTTGAACGTGATCGCTGCGGCTGTGTTGGTCTTGCTGGTCTGGCGTCCCGGCGATCTCTTCGATCCGGCGTTTCAGCTCACGTTTCTTTCGGTGATTTCAATCGTCACCCTGGCCGTGCCGATCATGATGCGGATGCAACAAGTCGGTTCGTGGCGGCCGACTCACGAAACGCCTTACCCGCCATCATGCGCGCCGTGGTTTCGCTCGTTGTCTGAAACGATGTTCTGGAGCGAGCGAGCGTGGCAAGCTGAAATGACGACCTCGAATATCAGCTATCGACTGTTTAAGAGTCGATGGGCCGGCAGATGCGAGCGATGGCACCTGCAAACACCGCTTCGGTTTTCGGCTGCCGCCGTTATCGTCTCAGCCACTGCCCAAATCGGCATGTTGCCGTTACTGGTGATCTATTTTCATCGCCTGTCGTTGGCGTCATTGCTACTGAATATTTTTGTGGGCGCGGCAATGGCTGTGCTGGCCCTTGTTGCCCTGGCCGCGACGCTGATAGCGCAATTTAGTTCGGCGGTAGCCACGCCGCTGGTTCTCCTGTCAGAAAAGATCGAATGGGTGATGGTCCATGCGATCGATCCATTTACTCGCTTGAGCATGGCTTCAATTCGCCTGCCGCATTATCACGGCTGGGCCGCTTTGATTTATGTTTTGTATCTTGTTTGCCTGAGCGTTATTGCGTTTGCGCTCAGAGAATGGAATCCCCTGCGACCTGTATTGATTACCGGAAGCACCGCTTTTCTGAGGCGCTCGCATCTGATTTCGATCGCGACTACTTTTATATTTCTTCTCTCGGTAATCGTCTTTCATCCGTTCAGCGCCAGGCGCGCGGATGGAAAGCTGCACATTGATTTCCTGGATGTAGGACAGGGAGATTCCGCTCTGGTGACAATGCCCGATGGTGCGATGTTGCTGATCGATGGTGGCGGCCGCCCAAATATTGATTGGAACAGGTCAGATGATTTCGATGGGAACGTGCCATTTGAACGCGACACGCGCAGCATCGGCGAACGTGTAGTTTCGGAATATCTCTGGGCGCGTGGACTGGATCGCGTCGATTACATTCTGCCGACTCACGCAGATGCAGATCACATTGATGGGTTGAATGATGTCGCGCGGAACTTCAAAGTGCGCGGCGCGATTGTGTCGCGCACTCCTGGCGACGATTCTGAATATGTGCGGTTCGCGCAGACAATGAAAGCGACAACTGTTCCGATCGAAAGAATTGCAGCGGGAGATACTTTGCGTTTCGGCGAGGTAGGCGTCGATGTCCTTTGGCCGGCGCCGACTGACAACCTCGACGCGCCCTGGCGAAACAACGACGGGACGGTTTTGCGCATCCGCTATGGCGCTCAGGCTTTCTTGTTCACGGCTGATATTGAAAAGGAAGCCGAGCGCGGAATCCTGAGTCGAGGCGCGGACTTGCGCAGCAACATCGTGAAAGTCGCACATCACGGAAGCAGGACCTCATCGACGCAGGACTTCGTAGCTGCGACGCGCGGGTCGCTGGCGATCATCTCGGTCGGTCGCACATCCGTCTTTGGTCACCCCGGGGGAGCGGGGAACGATTAGCGTGGTAACGGCTGGCAAAGAATCGAAGGTAAGTACGTTTATTCAACAGTAAAGTGGCATGCGAAAGTGAGGTGAGTACCGGGAGCGGTAGCGACCGGGTGGACTGGAGCGCAACCGTCCCGGTTGCCGCGCTGTCTCGGCGACGAATAATTGCAAGCGAGGACGCTTGCGCTCCAGTCGCTATCGCTACCGCTCCCGGTACTGACTACACGACAAAACGTTGCGATCACACAAAATCAGGTTCCGCCGGCGTGTATAAGTCGATGGTCGCGCTGCCCAGCTTATAAGTCTTCAGCACCCCGAGCGGCGGCGCGTAGATGTGAATCGTGATCAAATCGCGGCCGCTGACGTCCGGATTTCCGAGTTGGTGAATGTCGGGAATCTCTGATCCGGTGAGGCCGCCGGCGCGCAATTCCCGGTGCGCGCTGTAACCGAGGCCGTTTTCAGCATCGTATGCGAAA
>QHXH01000048.1 GCA_003222855.1 Acidobacteriota bacterium | reverse complement strand
TTCGCCTGCTCCTGAGACAGAATCTAATCTGCTTCTCACAAGTCTTTTAGTCTCTCTGATATAAGCGGGCCGACGGTCTTCATTAGTTACAGTCACGACTCCACGCAACACAAAGAGCGAGTGCGCGGGGTCGCCGCGAGTTTGTCAAGACGGGTGTGAATGCAGCGTTGATGTTTACAAGAGCAGCGACGAAGACTGGCCGACGTGGATGACCCGGCAGCTCATTCCGCCAGGAACGAAATGTTTATAGATCACATGGTCCAATAGCAGGAAGCTCCGTAGGAGCGAAATGTTATTCCGTCTTGACCGGATGTTGAACCGAGATCTCTCGCTCCTACGGAGCTTCATCGTCTTACGGGTCGTGGGTACCATAAACATCCCGCTCCTGCGGAGCCAAACAAGCGCTGCGACAAATACCGGCGACGAGTCGCCAGCTTCAGAAAGGCGCCGACAAGTCGGCGCACTGCAAAAACTCTTCATTGACTTTGATCTCGCGCGGCACTTAATATTCCAGCGTTCGCAATCATCGTAAATTATTCTTACATGCGATCCGTTTAAGCAACCAAGATGCTGCTTTTGCTACCAGCGACGACAGCGCATACTGTCGGTGGACCATCGACGGCGTACCTGCCGGTGATGGTCTTTTTCGTTTTTGCTATCGCCTTCCCCGTCCTGCCGCTGATCCTTGGCCGCTTTCTGCGGCCGATGAAATATCAGAAGGACAAAATGCGGCCGTATGAGTGCGGCATCGATCCGGAAACCGGCGCGCACGAGCGCTTCACAGTGCGTTATTACATCGTCGCGATGCTGTTTCTGATCTTCGATGTCGAGACTATTTTTCTTTTGCCGTGGGCAATCATTTTCATGGGTAACGATTTCTCGTTTACGAAGTTCGCACTCATCGAAATGTTTATCTTCATCGGCATTCTGATCGTCGGGTATTATTACGCATGGCGCAAAGGCGCTCTAGAGTGGGCCTAGCCCATTAGGCTTATTTCGTGATTTCGTGGTTCGTTTTTCCGCCAGTCGAAAAAGGACCGACCACGAAATGCCACGAAGCGAATTGCAACGAGAAAATCACACGAAATCGGCAATTGGCAATCGGGAATTGGAAATGAGTCATGGCTGAACACGACCAAGGCTTTGTCCTAACCACAGTCGATTCGATCACGAATTTTGTGCGGCAGAAGATGGTCGCGCCGATGATCGATTCAAAGCCCGTGCAATTCGGAGTTAACTGGGCGCGCAAGTCCGCGATCTGGCCGATGACTTTTGGTCTGGCCTGCTGTGCAATCGAAATGATGGCGACTGGCGCCGGCCGCTTTGACATCGATCGTTTCGGCGCGGGCGTCTTCCGGCCGAGTCCGAGACAAAGCGACCTGGTCATCATTGCCGGAACGGTTACTTTGAAGATGGGGCCGGTCGTGCGTCGCGTTTACGATCAAATGCCCGAACCCAAATGGGTCATCGCGATGGGCGCCTGCGCTTCGACTGGCGGCCCTTTCGATTCCTACTCGACGATGCAGGGTGTCGATCGCACGATCCCGGTCGACGTTTACATTCCCGGATGTCCTCCGCGTCCGGAAGCTCTGCTCTACGGCTTGATGCGTCTGCAAGACATCATCATGCGCGAAGCGCCCTCGGCTTACATCTTCGAATCCGACGGCACCGTGCATCGCCAGCGAACGTTCGATATAGACGATCAGCCACAAATTGCGGCCGCCGCAGAAAACAAATCAGAAGCCGCCGCTTAGTGGAAGTGGTTCAATTTCGAAAACGAGGCTACGTTTTACTGGGAGCGCGGGCGCCCTCGCCCCCCCGAGCCGAAGACGATGCTTCTCAAATGCCAGGTAAATCTTCTGCAACGAAATCTTCGCGCTGTGCGCTCAGTGCGGGCGAGGGCGCCCGCGCTCCCAGTAGCAAGTAGCCCGACTCCCCGTAATTGAACCAGTACTCAAGTGGAAACCTTCCCCTCGACCAGCTATCATAGTCGTCTAATAACTTCCCTCGTTTACGCATCAGGTATTAAGCGAATTCGTTTTTTCAGAGGAGGACTCTATGAGATTCAATAAGAAGATCGCGCTGATTGTCGTGCTTGTTATCGCCGGTCTGCCGGTATTTGCCAACGCGCAAAGAACCAAACCGCGTCTTCGCCGCCCGGCTCCACGCACGACGGTGACGCCGCCGCTGGTTCCCATCGGAACCAATTTGAAGATTCGATTGAACGACACGTTGTCGAGCAAGGAGTCTCGCGCGGGGGATCGATTCACGGCGACTGCGATCGATCCCGTTCGCTTCAATGAAGCGACCGTGCAGGGGCACATCCGCTCGATCGTAAAATCCGGGAAGGTGCAAGGTCGAACGACAATGAATCTCACTTTTGATTCGATCGATTTGCCGGGAGACCCGCCGAAACACGGCATATTACACGGCTATGTCACACGCATTTACGGATCGAACAACGCGCGCACGGATCAAGAGGGCGGCGTGCAGTCCGAGGGCCGGGGCAAACAAACGCTGAAGCGCAGCGGCATCGGCGCAACCGCTGGTGCGATCATCGGCGGCATCGCCGGCGGCGGTAAAGGCGCCGCGATTGGTCTGATTCTCGGCGGCGCGGGCGGCGCGGGATCGGTGGCGATTAACGGCAGCAAGGAACTGCGAATCGAATCAGGAACCGAGATGCTGGTCCACGTGACGCGATGATTGCTCGGAGTTCCGTCTTTAGGCGGCCATCAAAGAACCGCCTGTAGGCGGAACTCCAAACTGAGGCGGCCTCCGGGCCGCCTTTCTTTTTTTGCCGAATCAAGGGAAGAAAACTAAACTCGCGCTCGTCTAATTAACGATGCTCGATCAACTCGTCGCGACCCGAGAGCAGCTGCCAGTGAAGGAATCGACAGACTCGCGGACCATCGTTGCTTGTCAGCGAGGCGACCGGGAAGCACTGCACGTACTGTTCGAAGACTACAAAGATCGCGTGTATTCGATCGCGATATATTCACTGGGCGGAGATGAAATGGCGGCCGCGGACGTGACGCAGCAGGTCTTTCTAAAATTGATGACGCGCATCGGACAGTTTCGCGGCGACTCTGAATTCGCGACCTGGTTATATCGTCTGGTGGTCAATACCTGTCATGACGAACATCGCAAGCAGAAACGATTTGTGTCGCTGGCTGATTCGTTCGTGCAAACGCGCGCTGGTGGTGAATCTCCGCGCGCGCGGTATGCGCGCAAAGAACTTGCGGCACGAGTTCAATCGGCCGTCGCCGAACTGAAGCCGAAGCTTCGTTGGCCCATCTTGCTGAAGTACGTCGAGGGATTGTCCTATGAAGAGATCGCAAAAGTGCTCAACTGCTCAAAGGGAACTGTCGCCTCGCGATTGAATCGCGCGCACAAGGCGCTGGCAAAGCAGTTAAGGCATCTACGCCGAGAGTTTGAATAATGGTGCGCAGCCTGGGGCTGCTTGCTTCGGAGAATAATGATGAAGAAGAGTCTCTTGATATTTTGAGACTTGCGGGCTGTTCGGAGAATGAAGATGTTTAGTAAGCACGTTTCAAAACAGCTTTCTGCTTTCATGGACGATGAGCTTTCATCCGAAGGTAAAGACTCGGTGTCGAAGCATTTGATCGCGTGCCCGGATTGTCGGGCGGAATTCGAGGAGGTTGAACTTGGCGCGACATTGGCCGAACAACTGCAAATGGTTTCCGCGCCGGATTCAATTTGGCCCGGCGTCGTCGCTCAGCTCGCTCACAAGAAAGTAAGGCCCGCTCCCCTTTGGTTTGTGAAGCCGCTCGCGATTGCAGCTACGCTCATCGTCCTCCTCGCCGGCGCTCTCCTGTTGCTGCGCTCGAACAGAAACACAAGCGTCGCGCAATGGAATGTGGCGCGACTGGGCGGCTCGCCGCGTATTGACTCGGAGAGCATCGGAGACAGGAGCAAACTCGGCGTCGGCCAATGGCTGGAGACGGATGCGACCTCGCGCGCGCAGATTGATGTCGCCACGATCGGAAATGTCCAGATCGATCCCAACAGCCGCGTGCGCTTGCTGCAAACCAATTCTTCCGAGCATCGACTTGAATTGGCGCGCGGACGCTTGAGCGCGCACATCTCGGCGCCACCGAAACTCTTCTTTGTAAACACCCCGTCAGGAGTTGCCGAGGATCTGGGCTGCGCTTACACGCTGGAAGTTGATAACAACGGGAACAGTATTTTGCACGTCACACTGGGCTGGGTTTCTTTGCAACTAACGGATCGCGAGTCGTCCGTTCCCGCGGGCGCGGCCTGTGCGATGAAACGCGGCTTTGGACCAGGCACA
>QHXH01000047.1 GCA_003222855.1 Acidobacteriota bacterium | reverse complement strand
GGGTTGCTGGTCGGGGCCGTCGCGAATCAGCGGCCGGATCTCTTCCGGGCTGTGCATCAACACGCGGGCGTGATGGATATGCTGCGGTACCAGAAATTCACGATCGGTTGGAACTGGGCCGCGGATTACGGTCGCAGCGACGCCAACGAGGCTGAGTTCAAAGCGCTGTATGCTTACTCGCCCATACACAACGTGAAGCCGGGCACAAGATATCCGTCAATCCTGGTGACGACTGCAGACCACGATGACCGCGTCGTGCCGGCGCATTCGTTCAAGTACGCGGCGGCGTTACAGGCGGCGCAAGCGGGCGATAACCCGGTGATCATTCGCATTGATACCAAATCAGGTCACGGCGCCAGCAGCACTACGAAGCAGCTCGAGCAAACGGCGGACATTTATTCGTTCCTCATGTATAACCTCAACGTGACGCCGAAGTTGTAATTAGGAGCGCCGCTTGGGAGCGCGGGCATCCTGCCCGCATTGAGCGCGTAGCGCGAACGATTTGGCCGCGGATTTACGCGGATCTGATCGTAGGTTCTTATCTGCGTGATCCGCGTTAATCTGCGGCTAATGTTTTTCTGGCGGATATCAGCGCTTCCGCGACTCGGGCGCGCGCGGTGCCGCCAGTTTGAGATTTCGTGGCGAGAGTTTTTTCCAGCGAGAGCGCATCAATTACATCTTCCGTAATCAGCGTCGAGAGCGCGTGCAATTCTGCCAGCGGAAGTTCGCCGAGCTCGCAGCCACGATCCACTGCGAGCGTTACGATCCTCCCGACAGTTTCGTGTGCCTGTCGAAACGGCATTCCTTTGCGCACCAAATAATCCGCTAACTCTGTCGCATTCAAATATCCGTGTGTGGCCGCCTCGCGCGCCTGGGATTGGTTGACGCGTATGTTCCGCAGCACAGTCGCAGAAACCGTCAGGCAATTCGTCACCGTGTCGACGATGTCAAAGATTGCTTCCTTGTCTTCCTGCATGTCTTTGTTGTAAGCGAGCGGCAAACCCTTCATCATCGTCAGCAAGGCAATGAGATGACCAAATACGCGTCCAGCCTTTCCGCGCACCAGCTCCATCGAATCGGGGTTCTTCTTCTGCGGCATCAGGCTGGAGCCAGTCGTAACGGCGTCGCTCAGTGCGAAGAAACCAAATTCGCTCGTTGAGTTGAGAATCATGTCTTCCGCCAGGCGCGACAGGTGCGTCATGACGAGAGATCCGGCGCCCGCGAACTCGATCCCGAAGTCACGATCGCTCACCGCGTCGAGACTGTTGCGTGAAACCGAGTCAAAGCCGAGCGCGCGAGCGACAGCTTCGCGATCGATTGAATAAGAGGTTCCGGCCAGGGCGGCTGAACCAAGCGGCAATACATTCATGCGTTTGCGCACTTCGCTGAGTCGCTCGCGGTCACGGGCCAGCATTTCGAAATACGCGAGGCACCAATGCGCAAACAAAACCGGTTGCGCGCGTTGTAGATGTGTATAGCCGGGAATCACAAGGTCAGGGTGTGCTTCCGCGATATCGAGCAGCGCTTCCTGCGTTCGACCCACTGCCGAAAAGATCTCGTCGATCTCGTTGCGCAACCATAGCCGCAAATCTGTCGCTACTTGATCGTTACGGCTGCGACCGGTGTGGAGCTTACGGCCGAGATCACCAGCGATTTCGATCAGGCGCGCCTCGACAAATGAATGCACATCCTCAGCCGCATCTTTAAAGTAGTCCGGGTCACCTTGCGCACGCTGGAGAATCTCTTGCAACGCCGCGTGGATCTGCTGAGCTTCTGCCCCGGTCAGAACATTTGCCCCAACCAGCGCGTCGCAATGCGCGACGCTGGCCCGGACATCTACTGCGAGCAACCGGCGGTCGAAACCGAACGACCGGTTGAACTCCGCAAATCCAGAATCAGTTTCGCCGGTGAATCTCCCACCCCACAGGTTGGCCGCTGTCTTTTCGTTCATCGATTTCTCCGCCAGTTCAGAATGCGCTTAACAGGTCTGTGCACTAACTTGACTTGAAGTGCATAAACACGCTAGTTTATGCAAGTATGCAGACAAAATGCAAACTATCTGCATAACAGGCGCGTCTAATCATTCGGCGCCCGGGCTTGAATACAATGTTAAAGCGAGATCGGCAAAAGAAGATATTAAATTTGATTCGGGCGAGGCCGATTCCCACCCAGGAGGCATTGCGAGCGCACCTGGAACGCGCGGGAGTGTCGGCGACGCAATCCAGCGTTTCGCGCGATCTTGAAGAATTGGGCATCGTCAAGCACGACGGCAGATATTCGCTGCCGCACTCCAACGGCGATTCGACCCGCGGGCTACTGGCTTTAGATACGGCGGGAGAGGTGCTGATCATTGCGAAGTGTTTGCCGGGACGCGCTTCGGCGGTCGCGGTTGAGATTGACGATGCCGCGATTCCGCAAATCGTCGGGACGCTCGCCGGCGAAGATACAATCTTCATTGCTGCTCGCGATCAAAAATCACAACGTGCGGTGATCAAGAAGATTTGGGAGCTGTTTGGATGAAAGGAGTCAGCCACAGAGACACAGAGTCACCGAGTTAGCTCAAAAGGCTTTAGGTTCTCCGTGTCTCTGTGCCTCTGTGGCTGGTTGTTTAGTGGCGGAAAAGAAAATCAACAAGATCGTTCTCGCTTATTCCGGCGGTCTCGACACGTCGGTGATGCTGCGCTGGCTTAGAGATAAGTATCAGTGCGAAGTCGTCTGCTATTGCGCCGATGTGGGCCAGGGCGCTGAGATGGATGGCCTCGAAGAGAAAGCAAAAGCCACGGGCGGTTCGAAGCTCTATATCGAAGATCTGCGCGAAGAATTCGTGCGCGATTACGTCTGGACGTCTGTCAAAGCGAACGCGGTCTATGAAGGGGTGTACTTGATGGGCACGTCGCTGGCGCGGCCGGTGATCGCCAGGCGCCAGATCGAGATCGCGCGAAAAGAGAGCGCGGACGCAGTTGCTCATGGGGCCACGGGCAAGGGTAACGATCAGGTGCGATTCGAACTCACTTATTACGCCTTGCAGCCGGACATCAAAGTGATCGCGCCGTGGCGCGAATGGGAATTCGGCGGGCGCACGGATCTCATCGCCTATGCCGAGGCTCACGGTATTCCGGTAACGGCTACAATCGATAAGCCTTACTCGACTGATCGCAATCTCATGCACGTCTCGTACGAAGGCGGAATCCTGGAAGACCCGTGGGCTGAGCCGCCGGAAAATATTTTTCAAATGACGCGTTCCCCTGAGAGCGCAAAAGCCGAAGCTGATTACATCGAGATCGGGTTTGAAAAAGGCGAGCCCGTCTCGATCGATGGCGAGAATCTCGGTCCGGTCGAGCTGTTGTCGAAGTTGAACGATCTGGGCGGCGCGCACGGAATCGGCCGCGTCGATTTGGTCGAGAATCGTTTTGTCGGCATGAAGTCGCGGGGTGTTTACGAAACACCCGGAGTCACGATACTTCATTCCGCGCATCGCGCGCTTGAATCGATCACGATGGATCGTGAAGTGATGCACCTGCGCGATTCCCTGGGAGTGAAGTTCGCCGAGCACGTGTACTACGGGTTTTGGTTTGCGCCGGAATTCGAGCTGATGCGAAAGATGATCGATGAAACACAGAAGAGTGTGAGCGGGGACGTAAGGCTGAAACTTTATCGCGGCAACGTCATCGTGGTCGGCCGTCGTTCGCCGCATTCGCTCTATGACGAGCGGGTGGCGACCTTCGAAGCTGATACTGTTTACAACCAGCGTGACGCCGAGGGCTTTATTAAACTGAACGCGTTGAGATTGAGGTTGAGAAGTCAGAACCGCCTGCGGTAGCGGGCGGGCAGTTTAGACGGCGGACTTGTCCGCGAGGTTGAGGTGGACACAAGTGCCCGCTCTAAACGTTCGAACTGTTTTTGAAATGAATGAAATGAATCAAATCGAAGTCGACAAGATCGGTTCAGCAACGTCGCCGCTTAATTTATCGCGGACGCTGTCCGTTGTGGACGCAAATGGAGCGCCACGGGCAGGCGACGTAGTGGTTGTGCGCGTGTTAACCGACAACGCCACTTACAACATGTTGGAATTGCCGACCGGACGGTTGGCGAAAGTGAACCCGGGTGATGTCGTCGCCGGCGTGCTTGGCCGCCGCCGCGCCTTGAAAGGATTTGTCGGTGACGTTCCGGAAACGGTGAAAGCGGGCGATGAGCTTCACTTATTGAATCTCGGAGGCGTAATCGGAAGTTGCACTGGTCATCATTCAAGTCTCAACGACGCGATAAAGGTCAAAGTAATCGGCCTGGCGGCGAACGGCGGCGGATCGATCAGGAACATTGCTGACGTCGCTCTGCCTCTTCGCAAAACATTGGGTCCCTCGGCGCCGCTAATCGTCGTCGCGGGCGCGTGCATGAACAGCGGCAAGACTTACGCAGCGACGGAAATCATTCAACAGGCGACCCGGAATGGATTGCGAGTCGCGGCCGCAAAGCTTTCCGGAATCGCGTGCTTGCGCGACACGCTGAACATGGCCGATCACGGCGCGATCGCGACGGCGAGTTTTCTCGATTGCGGTCTGCCGTCCACGGTGGGTGCGGAGAATCTGGCGTTAGTCGCGAAAGCAATCATTGCGCGATTGAACGAGAGCGCGCCGGATTTGATCGTGATCGAGCTTGGTGACGGAATCCTCGGCGGCTATTCCGTTGAATCAGTTTTTGAAGACGACGAGCTCCGCGACGCGATGACGGCTCTGATTTTTTGCGCGTCGGATTACGTCGCCGCGTGGGGTGGAATCGAACTGTTCCGGCGGCGTGGCATCACGGTTGATTTGATCGCGGGTTCAGTCACTGATGCAAAGATGGGTGAGGACTACATTCAAGAGGAATTCGGCGTACCGGCAGCTAACGCGCGACGCAATGGGGCGAAGTTGTTTGAGCTAGTGATAGCGAAAACGCGAGTAACGGTTTAGCCACTGAGACACAGAGGCGCCGTATTGAAAAAAGTCGGAGGTCG
>QHXH01000046.1:5292-8278 GCA_003222855.1 Acidobacteriota bacterium | reverse complement strand
GCCAGCATCAAACTCCGAAAGGCGATCCGCTCGAGACCGCCCGGCTCGCCGGCATCGTGGCCGCGAAACGCACTGCCGATCTGATTCCGCTGTGCCATCCTCTGCCACTGACGCACATCGATGTCCGCGCTGAGGTGCGCGACGACGGCATCTACCTGGAATCTGAAGTTGCAACGCACGCCCAGACCGGTGTCGAGATGGAGGCGCTGACCGCCGTCACCGTCGCCGCGCTGACGATCTATGACATGTGCAAAGCGCTCGATAAATCGATGACGATCACGGATGTCCAGTTAGAACTGAAGACCGGCGGAAAATCGGGCGAGTATCGCCGCGAATCGAATCCTTAGGGAACAAGATAGCTTGAATCGACGTTCAAGATCGTGAAGCGGAGCGGACTTGGTAAGGAACGCAAACGCGCTAGGCGATTGTTTTTGGCGTAATCAAACAGGTGAGAGCGGGCTCCAAAATGAAATACCAACTTTCCAACGATGCGCGACCACAGGCAATGACTCTGCTGCTGGCGGCGATTCTCTCGATTGCGCTTTGGTTTATTCCGTTCGCTGAGATACTGAGCTATCCGTTTCGCATCTTTGTGACGTTCATTCATGAAGGCGGCCATGCGATCGCAGCGCTCGTGACCGGCAACTCGGTTCAAAGTTTGAGTGTCGCAATGAATGGCAGTGGCGAGACATACACCACCCAGGGTGGCATGTTTTCGCAGATGCTTGTCTCGAGCGCCGGATACATTGGCGCGATGACTTATGGAGCGCTGCTCCTGGTGCTGATTCGCCGCTCAGTAGCAGCACGCCTCGTGCTCGTTGGTTCGGCGCTGGTCGTGTTCGCGTTGACGATGATCTTTGGGGTCATCAAACCTTTAGTCGCCGGAACCTGGGGCTCGCTTAGCGGCCTTCCATTCACTTTACTCGCGGGCGTGCTGATATCTGTCGGCCTCTTTGCCGTAGCTCGATTTGCCTCAGCCCGGGTGGCGACTTTTCTGGTCAGCTTTCTCGCCGTGCAGTGCGTCTTGAACGCTCTGCTCGATCTGAAAACCGTGTTCTTTCTATCATCGCCGTTTGCGACGACTGTCCCGACCGATGCGCTGAACATGGCAAATGCGACCGGCGTACCGGCGATGATTTGGTCAATTATTTGGATTTCGTTGTCGGTTTTGATTCTGGCCGTCGCCGTAAGACAGTACGTTGGCTCTCGTCGATCGCGCTCGCTTGGCGCGACACCCGAATTAGCTCTGGGCGGAGGCTCGAACGCGTTTTCGATACCTGCACTGCCGTCAGCTTCTGAGCAAGTTCGATACGACAAATCCACCTAGAAGTCGTTCAGAACTCAAACTTTGGTTTGGTGTGTAAGCGTCCCAGGCTGAAGCTTGAACTCTGAACCGGGTTTCTACCGCGCCTTGCTTCCACTAGATCGTGATCGTATAATTCACAGCTTGCTCGGATCTTCGGATGCGTTATCCGGTGGGTTTTGGCCCACTTTTTCTTTTGGGCAAAAGTGGCGCAAATTGTTAATTTTGCGTTCCTGGCCATGGAAGCAGCTTCGGTTGCAGATCGCATTCGCAAAATTGCGGAACAGGCTGCGATTGACCACGGACTCGAGATGGTCCACACAGAGGTCGCGGGCCCCGAAGGTCATCCGGTTTTTCGCGTGTTCATTGATAAGCCTGGTGGCGTAACTCACGATGATTGTTCCGACGTGAGCACGCAAATAGGCACGGTGTTGGACGTCGAGGACTTCATTCATTCGGCTTACACGCTGGAGGTTTCGTCGCCGGGAATAGAACGCGGGCTCTATAAACTGGCCGATTATGAACGGTTTGCGGGCAGTTTCGCGAAACTCAAAACGCGGGTCGCCATCGGAAACCAGCGAAATTTTCGTGGCCGCATAGCCGGGCTCGAAGGTGATAGCGTGGTCTTTGAAGATCGAACCAGCGGCCGAGTCACAATCTCTTTCGACTCGATCGCCAAAGCGAATTTGGAAGTAGACGTAGAAAACGAATTTCGTCAGGCGCGTGAACGCGAGTTATTGGATCGACACCTGATCAATAACAGCCAGCGCTGACACCGGGACACAATTTATTAAATGAGTACAAGTATTGCGCAAAACATCGAAGCCCTGTGCCAGGAGCAAGGCATTGATCGCGATTTGGTAATCGAGGCGATCAAGGAGGCCGTGCGCGCGGCCGCAAAAAAGCAATTCAAGGGCGGCGAAGACATTCAGGTTGATTGGAGTCCGGAAACCGGTCTGGAGCTGGCCGCGTCGAAAGTCGTGGTCGAAGAAGTTGCTGATGCTTCGACCGAACTATCGATTGATGAAGCCCGCGAACTGGGCGGCGATGAAGTTGAAGTAGGGGACGCGCTGCTGCTGCCGATGCCGATGGAAGAACTTGGCCGCATCGCGGCGCAAACCGCCAAACAAATTCTGTTTCAGAAAGTTCGTGATGCGGTCCGCTCGAACGTTTATGAACAATACATAGATCGCGTGGGCGAACTGGTGAATGGTTTCGTCAAGCGCTTTGAGCGCGGCAACATGATTGTCGACCTGGGAAACCTGGAGGCCATTCTGCCGCGTTCTCAACAGTCGCGCGGCGAGCAATGGAACCAGGGCGAGCGCATTCGAGTGGTCATCACCAACGTTTCGAAAGAATCAAAAGGCCCGCAGATTGAAGTCTCGCGCACGTCACCCGAGTTGCTCGAGCGTCTGTTTGAAATGGAAGTGCCCGAAATTTATGACGGCACAGTCGTAATCAAGTCCTGCGTCCGCGAGCCGGGTGAACGCGCCAAGATTGCCGTCGTTTCGAACGAGCGCGACGTCGATCCGGTGGGCGCTTGCGTAGGTATGAAGGGTTCGCGCGTGCAGGCTATTATTCGCGAGTTGCGCGGCGAGAAGATCGACATCATCGAATGGTCGGAAGAGCCTTCGGTCTTTGCAGCCAATTCGCTTTCGCCCGCGAAGGTGAATCAGGTGCGTA
>QHXH01000046.1:0-5287 GCA_003222855.1 Acidobacteriota bacterium | reverse complement strand
TGAAGATCAACTCAGCCTGGCCATCGGCAAGCGCGGACAAAACGTGCGGCTGGCTACCAAACTGGTCGGCTGGAACATCGACATTCGCAGCGAAGAAGAATTGAAGAAGGAAGTTGCCGAGCAGATGGGCGCAATGATTGCATCTGGCGCGCCAGTTCCCCTGTCCGTGATTGAAGGGGTGACCGCGCAACAGGCAGAAGCCCTTGCCGCACATGGAGTCAACGACATAGACGGCCTCGCCGCGACCACGGTTGACGATCTGGTTGAGTTTCTCGACGTGAGTCTTGACGAAGCTGAGCAAATGCTCACGGCTGCCCGGGCAGTAATTCAAATGCGCGACCAAAGCTTGCAGGCCTCCGGAGAGGAATCAGAAACGCCGGACACTGAAAGTGACAGTCAAATGGACCAACATGCAGCCTCGATTGAAGCTGACGACACTACAGAGGCGGCCGAAGTCGAACCCAACACAGAAATGACCGCGGCTGGATACGATGAAGCGGTGCAAAAGGGGGTGCCTTTCTCTGCTGAGGCAACCATTCGCGCCGAATACTCTGCCGATCCCGTGGCGCTTACTGAGGCTGATCCCATGAGTGTCAACGAACTGATTTTGCAGGAACCTGGGCGTGACCTGCGACCTGACGTAATAACGCCTGCGCCGGATATGTCTTTGACGGTTGATCCTGAGGCCGTCAGAGCAGCCGAAGCAGAGGCAGTTGCTTCGGCTTCAGTTGAACAAACCTTAGCTCCGTCTTCCGACGATGTGGCCGCGACGGACGAAGGCATAGAGGACGAGAAGCGATGAAATGCTTCTGAGGCGGCCAAACATTTTTTGCGTACGCGCTGTGAAGCGTACGCCTCGCCTGCGACCCCTGACGTAGCAGCGCTCTTGGAGCCTGCTTGCGAAAGGTGGTCGAGGCAACACTTTTCGCAAGCAGCAAGGAGCGCATGTCAGCAGTCACTTCCAAAGTTCGCCTATACGATCTCGCCAAAGATCTGAAAATCGACACTAAGCGCCTGATCGAAGAGGTGCGGCGTGAAGGTGTAGACGTCAGTGTCCCCTCGAATTCCATCTCGAAGGAACTCGCGGAAAAAATTCGCGACAAGTACTTTCCGAAAAAAGAGGCCGCAGTCAAACGCGCGGTCCGCATCGTCAAAAAGGCTGCCCGTCCAGTCGTTGAGGAAGAGCCAGCCGAGGTCCCAGAGGTTGCGGCGCTACCAGAGACCGTAGAACCTGAACCTGTGCTCGCCGCGGATGAGCCCGTTGCGGTTCCGCAACCTCCGGCACACGTCGTTCGCCGCCTGGCTCCGGCAATTCGCGCTCCCAAACCCGACCTGGCGCTGCCGCACGTGTCAGAGCCCCCGCGGGTTGAGCCAGAAGCTGCGCCCCCGCCCGTTCAGGCAGACAGCGCAGAACCTACAGAAGCCGAAACCAAACCCGCGCCGCCGGGCCGACAAGTACGCGTCCTGCGGCCCACGGCGGCAGCATTGAATGCTGGAATTCGTCCGGGCGAGCGCGCGCCCGCCCCCGCGCCATCGCCTTCCGCCGCAACTCCAACTCGCACGCGCGAACGCGCAGCGCGGGGACGCGTCGAATACACAGGCACGCCCGGCGAAACTGCGACGCCGCAAACAACTTACATCCCGCCGCCAGACGCCGGCCGGCGACGCTCGCGTCGCGGTTCGACGCGCGGCGGCAAGCGCGCCGGCGATGGCAAGACCGGGAGACTCGATCGAGACATTATGCCGCCGCCCGACCATCGCACGCTTGAAGAGCGCATCGCCGGGCGAATTCAAGTCTCGGGCGATCTTAAGCCGGTACGTCTGGTTGAGGGCTCGACAGTCAAAGAGTTTGCAGAGAAGCTTGGCATCAAGCCCAAGGAAGTTGTCGGCTTGCTGCTGCAACGCGGCGTCTTCGCCACGATCAATCAAGCGCTGGATGATAATGTCGCGGCCGATCTCGGCAAGCGGTTTGGCTATGACGTGGCCTTTGTTCCCTTCGAGGACATGGTCGCTGAAGAAGAGTTCGAAGAGCTGATCGCCACCGATGCCGACGACGTGGAGGTGCCTCGCGCGCCCGTCGTCACGGTAATGGGCCACGTCGATCACGGGAAGACTTCGCTGCTCGATGCAATTCGCACGACGAACGTAGCGGGCGGAGAAGCGGGCGGCATTACTCAACACATTGGCGCCTACAGCGTCGAAGTGCCGAGCCCTGATAATCCGGATGAAAAACGGCGGGTTGTTTTTCTCGACACGCCCGGTCACGAAGCGTTCACTCTCATGCGCGCCCGCGGCGCCAAAGCAACTGACGTAGTCGTTCTGGTTGTGGCCGCTGACGATGGCGTCATGCCACAGACGATCGAAGCGATCGAACACTCGCGCGCTGCCGGCGTTCCGATCGTGGTCGCAATCAACAAGATCGACAAGCCGGATGCAAACCCCGATCGCGTTAGACAGGAGCTTTCGCAGCAAGGCTTGAATCCAGTTGCCTGGGGTGGTGAGACCGAAATGGTTGAAGTCTCAGCGAAGAAGAGACAGAACCTCGAGACGCTGCTGGAAACAATCCTGCTGACTTCGGACATTCTGGATTTACGAGCCAGCACGACTCGTCTGGCATCGGGTGTCGTGCTTGAGGCGAAACTTGATCGCGGCCGCGGCTCGGTCGCGACTGCGTTGGTGCAGCAAGGCACGCTGCACGTCGGCGATCCATTCATCGTCGGACAAATCTTCGGCAAGGTCCGCGCGATGTTCAATGATCGCGGCGAGCCGGTGATCGAAGCCGGTCCCGCCATGCCGGTTGAAGTGCTGGGACTGCAGGGCGTACCGCAAGCCGGCGAGAGCTTCCAGGTCGTCGCCGACGTCAGTCGCGCGCAGCAGATCTCGAGTCATCGCCAGACTGCAGAGCGCCAACGCACGCTGATTAAGACGACGAAGCGCGGCATTGAAGCTCTCGGCGAAACAGACGTGAAAGAACTGCTGGTCATCCTCAAGGCCGATGTGCAGGGTTCAGTAGAAGTTTTGAAATCAACGCTGCAAAAGATGTCCAGCGAGCGGGTGAAAGTGAAAGTCGTCCGCTCGGGCGTCGGCGCCATAACCGAATCGGACGTGTTGCTGGCGTCGGCTACCCAAGCCGGCTCGGCTTCAACCGCGGTCGTGATCATTGGTTTCAATGTGCGTCCTGAATCGCGGGCTAATGATTTGGCCAAACAGGAAAGCGTGGACATCCGGCTGCACTCGATCATTTACAAGGTTGAAGAAGAGATTAAGGCGGCCATGATCGGCATGCTCGAGAAAATCGAGAAAGAGAAGATTCTCGGCAAAGCCGACGTACGCGAAGTGTTCCGGGTGCCGCGAGTTGGCGCTGTCGCCGGTTGCATGGTGATCGATGGAACCATTCGCCGGAATGCGCGCGCGCGCCTGATTCGCGATGGCGTGGTGACGTGGGAAGGAAACATTGCTTCCCTGCGACGCTTTAAAGACGACGTGTCGGAAGTACGCGAAGGATTCGAATGCGGCATCGGTCTCGAGAACTTTAATGACGTGAAGGTCGCCGATCAGATCGAAGCCTACATCATCGAGAAAGTCGCAGCGACGGAACTATAGAGTCAGAACCGCCTGCGGTAGCGGGCGGTTGATCTTGTGAATCACGCAAGTGTCGTCATCGGAGATAAACCCGCCCGCTACCGCAGGCGGTTCTGACATGCATCGCCCGGAGCGCATCGCCGAAACCTTGCGCGAAGAGATTGCGCAGATTGTTGGTTACGAACTCGAAGACCCGCGACTGACAATGGTAACCGTTACTGAAGTTCGTGTCGCTGATGATTTGCGGGATGCCAGCGTCTACGTCACCGTCGAAGGCGATGAGCAGGAACACAACACGGCTCTGCGCGCTCTACGCCATGCCGCCCCTTATGTTCGCAAGCAACTTGGCTTTGCGTTGAATTTGCGGCATACTCCCGCGCTTCACTTCGTGCGTGACACGGTGGAAGAAAAAGCGAGCCGCGTCGATGCGCTGCTGCACGGAATTGAGAAAGAAAAGTAGCACAGACTTTAGTCTGTGTTCTTAGATAGGAAGTCACAGACTAAAGTCTGTGCCACGTAATGCTTAGCCAGGTAGTTGAACTGATTGAAAAAAAGGATCGCTTTGCGATTACTTCCCACGTTCGGCCGGACGGCGATGGTCTCGGCTCCTCTCTCGGCCTGTTCTGGCTGCTGAGATCGCTAAATAAAGATGTCGAAGTCATCATGCGCGATCCGGCGCCGCATTCTTATCAACAATTACCGGGCGCCGGCACGATTCGCGTTGCGCCCCACGTGGGCGAGCAGTTCGAGGCGGTCTTCGTCATTGAATGTTCCGACCTTCAGCGGCCCGGCCTTGATGATTTGGGCCAGCAGTTCGTAGTAAATATTGATCATCATTCGACCACTGAACTCTTTGGCAGCATCAACTGGATCGATTCGACCGCCGCCGCCGTCGGTGAAATGATCTACAACCTCTGCAAAGCTACGGGCGTGCGCGTCACCAAAGAAATCGCCGAATGCGTCTACACCGCTTTGCTCACCGACACCGGATCGTTTCATTACTCGAACACGACCGAGCGCACCTTCAAAATTGCCTCTGAGTTGGTGCGCACGGGAGTAAGGCCGGCGAAGACCGCTGAGGCCATCTTTGGCAGTTATCAATGGCCCAAGATCGAATTACTAAGCCAGGTGCTGTCAACCGCGAAGCGCGACGACACGGGACACGTCGCATGGATGTGGCAGACGCTGGCGATGCAGGAACAGACGCAGGCCGCGGAAGAGGACGCTGACGGTTTTGTTAATTACCCGCTCGCGGTTAGTGAAGTTGAGGCGACAGCGCTGTTCAAAGAAACTGCTCCCGGAATATATCGCACGAGTTTTCGATCAAAGGGAGATGTCAATGTCGCCAGGATCGCTGAACAATTCGGCGGCGGCGGCCATCGTAACGCTGCCGGCTGTACCATGAAAGGTACGTCGTCTGAGATCGAGCAAAAAGTTGTGCCGCTGCTGCAAGACGCGGTAAAGAGATCGAATGGGATGAAGGATTTCACTGAAGACCCGTTGATCGAGGGCGGCAGCTAGCGGCAGCCCGCGAGTGTTTAGAGGCGGGCCGCTGTCCGCCGCTTCCTTCAATCAAAAGGCGGGCTACTGCCCGCCTCTAAACTTTAGGAATGGCCATCGAACGCAAATACAAATGGCGCCGCGCTGATTATCAGGAAAACACTCGCGGGCTGCTCATCGTTCACACTGGAAACGGCAAAGGCAA
>QHXH01000121.1:4864-11370 GCA_003222855.1 Acidobacteriota bacterium | reverse complement strand
ACGCGCGCTGGTCACCCGACGGCAAATGGATCGCATGCACGGGCAGTCCCGACGAGGGCAGCGGAGTCTCTCCGACTTACCTTTATCTCGTCTCGGTCTCTGAAGAGAAGCCCAAACAACTAATGGCGAAATTCGATCTGAGCGTCGGGACGCCGGTTTGGTCGGGCGATGGAAAGACGATTTACTTCAGCACGAATGTGCTGGAAGCGATTGAGGTGTACTCGGCTGATGTCGCGACTGGCGCTGTGAAGCAACTCACGCAACATGGCGGCTCGATTGGCATCACAGAAATCAGCCGTGACGGTAAGACCATTGTAGGAGCCATGTCGTCCGCTCAACAGCCCACCGAACTGTATTCATCGAACCCAAGTTTCGCAGCGATAAAGCCGCTCACGGATCACAACGCCTGGCTGAAGGATTACTCGCTTGCTCAGTCGGAGATTGCGAAATGGAAGAGCAAGGACGGCATGGAAATCGAAGGTCTGCTGACCAAGCCGGTTGATTATCAACCTGGCCAGAGAGTCCCTTTGCTGCTCAATCCGCATGGCGGGCCGACCGGTGCTTCAATCAACAGCTTCAATGGCACTGCGCAGGTGCTCGCGGCAAACGGATTCGCGGTGCTGCAACCAAATTTTCGCGGCTCGACGGGAAAAGGTCTGGCGTTCGCGCAAGCGAATAAGAACACCTGGGGCAAAGGCGACTATGACGACTGCATGACTGGTGTCGATGCGATGATCCGGAATGGCCTCGCTGATCCTGATCGGCTGGGCGCGTTTGGCTGGTCCTATGGCGGTTACATGACGTTCTGGATTTTGACCCAGACGGATCGCTTCAAAGCTGTTTCGCCCGGCGCCGGACTGACGAACATCTACTCGATGTATTCACAGAACGATATTCAGCGTTACCTGCGCTGGTTTTATTCGGATAAATCTCCCTGGGACGCACAGGAACTCTACTGGGATCGTTCGCCGATGAAATACATCAAGAACGTCAAGACGCCGACGATGATTATGCACGGCCAGGTCGATACGCGCGTGCCAATCGCGCAGGCGCAGGAATTCTATATGGCGCTCCGAGAGATGAAAGTTCCGGTTGAGTTCGTCGTCTATCCGCGTGAGAATCACGGCTTCACTGAACCGCGTCATCAGATGGATCGAGTACGACGCTATGTGAGGTTTTTCGCGAAGTACCTAAAGACACCGGTGGTCACGGAACCGGCCGAGGAGTGACGCCGTGTCAGAACCAGGTGATGATAGCGACCGGATCAGATATTCAACTTGAGTTTTGATCGATCATCCGAATACTGATTAAGTGAAAGAATTCCAAAACATCAAATTCCGAATCGAAGATCGCGTGGCGCGCATTACGTTCGCGCGGCCGCCGCTGAACATTCTCAACATCGCGATGATGCGCGAGATCTCGGCAGCTCTGAATCAGTGCGCTCTGCAAAGAGACCTGGCGGCAATTGTCTTCGATGCCGCCGAAGGCACGCGAGCATTCAGCGCCGGCGTCGCCGTTGAAGAGCACGTAGCGGAAACCGTCTTTCAGATGCTGGATTCGTTTCATTCGATCTTTCGCGCCCTGGTGCAAATTTCGAAGCCGGTCATCGGTGTCATTGATGGGCCGGCATTCGGTGGAGGATGCGAGCTGGTGGCCGCGTGCGATATTGTCATTGCCAGCGATCGCGCGCGTTTCGGTCAGCCTGAGATTAAGCTTGGCGTGTTTCCGCCCGTGGCCGCGATTCTCCTGCCCCGCCTGATCGGCGATAAGAAAGCGCGCGAAATGATATTGTTGGGGGAAATAATCGATACTAACGAAGCGCTGCGATTAGGTTTGGTAAATCAAGTGGCGCCGAGCAGCGAATTGAATCAACAAACCGAAGCAGTACTCGCAAAGCTGCGCGGACTTTCATCATCGTCGCTGCAAATGACGCGGACTGCGCTTGAACTGGGCAAGCGAGGCAACTTTGAATCTGCGCTGACGGAGGTAGAGAATCTATACCTGCATGAGCTAATGCAAACTCCGGACGCGACTGAAGGCGTGAAGGCATTCATGGACAAGCGAAAGCCAGAGTGGCGGAACAAATGAACAGCGCAGGTCCTTGCTGACGATCCTGCTGATTGCCTATTTGGTTTTTGCGCCCGCGTCGTTCGCGCAAACTTCACGGCCTTCAAGGAACGGCGCGCACTCTGCCTCAACCCGCGAGGTATTCACCGCGGCCGACCGGCGGGCGGTGGAACGCGCAATCGGAGCGACTTGCGCCGAACGAATCCGCGACCCGCAAGGCAGCGTGCCGATTGACGAGATGCAAGCGCGACCGTCCCTGCCCGTGAACAATCCCGAGGCCTTGGCCGGCGCGCGGCGCGCTGAACGGTTGTTGCCCGTGACGCGCAAACTTGTCATTAACGCAATAATTCAACTCGCGAAAGAATACGATTTGTACAATACCGGCGTATCTCGCGCGCGAATAAATTCCGCCACGGCCCGCGTCGACTCCGTAAAACGGGTAAAGGCGGACGTGGATGCGCGCGACAACGCGTCAGTCGCCTTGCGCGAACCACGCACGATCGAATTCGGAACGATTTTCCTGGCGGGCTTGCGTTCCGATGAAGCGATGATCAGCGTCCTGGCGCACGAATTAACACACATCGCGAGTGGCCAGTCTGATGCCCTGCGCCCGTTATTTCGCGCGATTGGCCGCCGCGCCGCGGCGCGCACGGGTTTGCGCATTCAGGGACAACGCGCTGAAGAATTGTCTTGCGATCTCGTTGGCGCTCTGGCGGCGCGCCAGTTCATAAATCAAACTGGAAGCTGGGAGCCGCTGCCGCGTCGTATCGCGCGCGCATTCGAACACAACTGCGTTGATGATGATGCGTCCGACGAGGATCACCTGTCACCGCGCAACACAATTCGAGCTTTGTTCACGCTTGATGTGTCATTGGCCAGCGAGCTCGCCGCCGCCACAATCGGCACGAATGTCATACGCTCATCTGCGACCGCATTGACACCTTCAGCCAGCCGTTTCTAAGATCGCAGCCAAATGCTTCCCGATTTTTATAGAGCGGTGACCCTACTGCTCATAATCGCTCTGGTGTTTCTCATGCCGGCGTGTCGCAGCGAGAGCGACAGCCAGACCCTGCGCCCGCGGCAATTGCGCGACGTTCCGGCGAATCGACTGGCTTTCAATTTTCAGGCTGATGTTGAGCCGCCGGCGAATCTACCTACCGATGAAGTGAAATCAGCGCCGGCGATTCAGCAGGATTTTGACAGCAAACGACAGCAGGATGCCCTGCTGCGAACGGTGATGTCGCCCGACGGTCAGCGTGGACTCGCGCTCTACGGCACAGCCGATGAACCGGCGACGACGTTTCGTATCGATCTTTATTCTGCCGACGGAACCTTCATTCGCAATATTACTCCGCCAATGCTGGCGGTTGTCTTTCAGGATTCTGTGGCCTGGTCGTCTGACAGCAGCATGATTGCTTTCGTCGGCCGCAACAGCGCCGCAGCGCAACCCAGCCCGACACCTCTCGACCTGCAACCCGAGCCAGTGCTGCCTTCCGCCTCACCGGTGCCGACATCGACCATTGGACCGGCGTTCGCGCCGCTCGCGGTCTTCAATACAGAGCAGGTGTACGTTTGTAATCGCGACGGGTATGACCTGCATCCGCTGACGAGGCGCGATGGTTTGATCTATTTCGGCCTGACGTGGGCGCCTGACAGTCACGCGCTGGCGGCGCTGGCTTGCAAAGAGAATGAATGGGACTCGCGCGAAAAGGAATTTAAGACGCCGGCTGGCCGGCCGCGTTTGATTATGACGAACGGCGGGGAACGACTGCTGGACGATCAGCTCGCAGAAGCGCCGATCGTCTGGTCACCCGACTCGTCGAAAGTCGCCACGTCATTTGAATCCGACATCGGCGTTTATGACGCAGCGAACAAAGCCCCGACTCAGGCGCGGATTAAATTGAATGAAACCCTGCTGACCGCTTCGGCTGCGTATGAAGAGAAACTTCCCGGGAAGAAGGTCGAATCGAAGCCGGATCCGGCGCAGACAAATCCATCAGCGGCCGCGTTCCATGCTTCGTTTAATCCAATCGTTCGACTTGAATGGCCGGCACCCGAGAAATTGTATCTGGAAACGGCGTTCGTTCGTTTGTTTAGCGAGCCTGTTCACACCTGGTCGCGTTGGCACCTGATAACTTTGAGTCCGCAGCCTGCCGTCCTAAAACGCTAACAAGAAGGTCACGCGGGTTCTTCAACCTGAGCCTTAATGCTTGCGGCGGGCCAGATCCATGAGAGCACCAGGCCAATAGCCCACAGCCCAACTGCTCCCACGACAGTCATCACCAGCCAAAACTTCCAGTAGCTGCTGAACGTGTTTTCCCATCCCGTTTGGATGTGATGCGCAACGTTGACGTTCAGGTCCGGGGAGGTAACGGTGCGCGAAACAAGTTGCATGAACAGATACCACGCCAACGCGTAAAGCCAGGCAATACGGTCCATGCGCACGCGACGCAGCACGATCATGCCCACAATTATTCCGCCGACGTGGGCCAGTGTGGATGACCACGGTGTACTGCCGTTGAGCCACACGAACCAAAACCAGATTCCCAAACCGGGAATCGTCCAAATAGCTGCCGCGCGAATCAGTTCTTTGTGATTTAAGAACAATCCTATGGCGAGCAAGAGGTTTCCCACGTTGCACATCCAGGCCAGGTTTCCCAAGCCGCCAAAGCGGGCATAGTGCGCTACCTGGGCCAGAAACAAGATCAGCGGCAAGAAGCCAAGCAGGCGGAATCGCGCGATCGTCCAGTCACGCATGCGACAAGAATAACATGAGACATTTTCTCGCTTTTCTATTATCATCGGCCCGCCCACGCGAGGTTGTAAAATGAGGTACCTCACTCGACTGGCACTAGTCCTAGCGATCGGGTCAGCGTGTGTTCCAGTAAGTAAATCGCAGGATACAGCAAAGAATAAAGGCGGCGCGATCTCGGGGCGTGTGACTGGGGCCAATAAAGCCGTGGCCGGCGTTGCCGTCACGGTTAGCATGTCGGGAGATGCCTTCTCGGGCATTGGGCTGACTCTGAAAATCGTAACTGACGACGAAGGCCGATTTCGAATTTCAAATCTTCCCGCCGGAACATATTACGTCTGGCCGTTTGTGCCCGCGTTTGTGGTTGCGGAAGCCACTGGAGTTTATCCGCAAGGAAAAAGCGTCGTGGTTGAAGACGGCGAGACTGCCGAGGACATCAACTTCAATCTTGATCGCGGTGCGGTGATCACAGGTAAAATAGCCGACTCTGCCGGCCGGCCGGTGATAGACGAGCGCATCCGCATTCTGCCGGTCGATCCGAATCTTCGACGCCTGGTTAGCTCTGTCTATCCCAGCATCAACGATATTCGCACGGATGACCGCGGTATCTATCGCGTATTCGGTTTGCCCGCCGGAAAATACAAACTGGCGATTGGCGATAAGTATGGGGCTTTTACCAGCACCCGGGGCCGCCGCTTTTACCCGCAAACTTTTTATCCGGATGTCACCGAAGAAGCGAAAGCCAAAATCATCGAGGTGGGTGACGGTGGCGAAGCCACCAACGTGGATATTACGGTTGCGCGATCGATGACGGGCTTTTCCGCGAGCGGCCGATTCATCGATGCCGAGAATGATCAGCCAGTCGCAAATATTAACTTTGGTCTTACCATAATTGTTGACGGCCGTCCCTCGGGGTTCATGGGCGGCAACGGTGCTTCGGCCAGCAACGGCGCCTTTCGCATTGATAACCTGCCGCCGGGCCGTTATGCGGTCAGCATCCTGCCCGGATCGGGGACCGGATATTACGGTGAGTCTCCTGCTTTTGATATTGGTGACAGCGACGTCACGGATCTGGAAGCGAAGATTCATCAAAAATCGCGAGCGCGCGGCTGGAAGTGATCATGTCCACCGAGGGGAGCAACATAAGCACCGTAAGCTATGGAGACCTCAACCCCGATGGCAGTTTTCAAATTGGCCCTTTCCAGGCCGGAACGGCAACGATTCGCGTGGGCTCGCCGAATCGCAACGCCTCGCCGGAATTTGCAACTCTTGGCATTGACCTTAATGGTGTCGATAAGAGTCGCGGCCTGAAGATCGCGGCCGGTGAAAACATAACCGGTCTTCGCATCGTCGCAGGTTATGGAACAGGGACCATTCGCGGAAGTATCCGTGTCGAGGGCGGTACGCTTCCGGCTGGTGCAAATACTACCGCGACCCTCTCGCGGAGCGGCAGCACGGCCGTGATCTTCTACGCTCGGGTTGACGCGCGTGGGCGCTTTGTTTTCGATCACGTCCCACCCGGCAACTATGACGTCGCCGTCGGCGCTTATCTCGACAATAGACAAGTGAAGGGCAGACAGCCCGTCGTCGCCAGCGATGGAGTTGTGACTGACGTATCGGTTGCGTTGAATCTCGCTACTGGTCCATGAGTCTTAGTCTTGTTTATGAGAGTCCACGCATTCTCGAC
>QHXH01000121.1:0-4852 GCA_003222855.1 Acidobacteriota bacterium | reverse complement strand
GAAGTCCGAGGAACCGGAAACTCCTGCGACTAAACTTGGCTCAATCAGAGGCCGAGTGTTGGCTGATGGGGGGGCAGTAAACAACGCGAGCATCAGTGCGTGGCGCCTGAACTCAACTGCGCCTCCACGCGGTGTCCCCACTAGCGATTCAGGCGATTTCGAAATCAAAGGCCTTGAGCCCGGCGTCTATCGCCTTCGTCCGGTCGCTCCGGGTTATGTCATTGCTCCCACTGATGTAATTGAAGAGACCTATTATCGGGTTGGCGATTCCGTAATGCTGCCGATGATCAAGGGCGGCGTGATCACAGGAAAGGTTTTGAGCGCGAACGACGAGCCCCTGGTGGCGGTTAAAGTTCGCGCGATCATGATCCGCGATCTGAACGACAAGCCGCCCAGCGCCGACGGATCTTCTGTTGAGCGATTCAGTGACGATCGCGGCATCTATAGAATTTTTGGATTGCAGCCCGGCACATATCTGGTTGGCGCCGGCGGCCGAGGCTCAAACGGCTACACACTAAACGCGTACGACAACGACGCGCCCACTTATGCGCCGTCCTCGACCCGAGACACAGCGGCTGAGATTTCCCTCAGTGGCGGAGAAGAAAAAGCGATCGATATTCACTATCGCGGTGATGCTGGTCACGCTGTGAGCGGAAACGTCATTGCGCCTGCTAATCCGAACTCGCCCTGGATCAACATCAACATGACGCGACTGATTGACGGCGCGCCAGACATAAGATTGGCGACTTCCCAAAACACAGCCACGAAGGGTTTCGAATTCCACGGCGTGGGAGATGGTGAATATCTGATCTGGGCACAATATGCGCCGAATACCGAGACGCTTCTTTCCGAGCCAAAAAGAATTACGGTTAAGGGCGCTGACGTGACAGGCATTGAGCTGACCGCGAAGCCACTCGCCACTGTCACCGGAGAGTTGCTGTTGGAAGAATCAAAGCTCGACAGTTGTAAAGAGAAACGGCGGCCCGCATTTGATGAGACGCTGGTTGCAATTCAGCGAAATCCGAAGCAAGCAGCGAAGGACCAGCCGCAAGTTCCAACCTACGGTGCCTCGCAGGCTGTGCCCGATAGAACTGGAAGTTTTGCTCTTCATAATCTTGGCGCAGGCCAATACAGTTTTGACGTGCATTACTTTGGACGCTACTGGTACTTGCGATCAATAACCCAAAAGATTATTTCGGCAGTTTCCAAAGATGCGATAGCAAACGAGGTCGATACGGCGAGAAACTGGTTACAACTGAAAGCAGGAGATCGCGTGACGGGCCTCAGAGTCGCGCTCGCGGAAGGCGCAGCTTCATTTTCCGGACAATTCGAAACGGCGAAAGATGAACAATTGCCCGCGCGGCTGGTCCTTTACCTGGTACCGTCGGAAAAGGATAGCAGTGACGATGTGCTGCGGTTCTTTGTTGCGCGGGCTGATGCTGCCGGATTGTTTTTGATTGACCACGTGCCGCCGGGCCGCTACCGGGCAATTGCGAAGACTGCGGCTGAAGCCGAGCCCATAGGTAACGCGACGTTGCGTCTTCCGGACGCGGCCGCGACGCGTGCGAAAATCAAGCGAGAAGCAGAAGCTTCAAAGGTCGAAGTCGAACTGAAGCCCTGCCAGAACTTGAGCGATTATAAGATGGCCCTCAAATCCAATTAAACCTAACCGCGATCCCTGACCATAACACGGTAGACAGCAAAGTGGTTTTGAGTTAGATTTAGGTTCCCCAAAAGGCTGTTCATCAAGACCTTCGCCCCGAAAGTGTCCGATGGAAGCGCTTGCCCCCTTGCATTGGTTGGCAGATTCAGCCCCGAGCCACTTTGGAAAGTGATCCACTCGTCTCAAGCAAAGGTACTTCGCGAAAGTGTCGGCCTCGCGTCGGAGACTTTGGCCCCGCTTAACCCCATCCGCGCTTTCGCCCGCTCAACCGTGAAGCGATCTGTTTCGAAGCAACCGGCGCGAACGAAACGAGGCGCGCGGGCGCACGGTCAATCCATCCTGATCATAGATGACGTGTCGGATGTAAGCGAAATGATTGCCCTGTTTCTCAAGCACGCGGGCTTTGATGTGTCTACTGCCAACTCGGCCGAGGATGCTTTACATCTCACGGCGCAGTGTCATTTCGATCTGATCATCTCAGATATTGGAATGCCGCAGATGAACGGTTACGAATTCGCTGAGTCATTACGCAATCGTGGCGATTACCGCGACACGCCGCTGATCGCCGTGACCGGCTATACGGAATATGACGATCGCGGGCGATCATTGCGGGCGGGCTTCAACGCGCACCTGACAAAGCCGATCAATCCTTCACACCTGCTCGAACTAATTTGCGAATTGTTGGACTGAGGTTGTCGGTACCACCTGCCTTAGCGATGGATCGAACCGACTGGAGCGCAACCGTCCCGGTTGCAGCATCGCGTTAACAAGGCTCATGCAAGCGAGGACGCTTGCGCTCCAGTCTATTAACCCATCCGCTAACCCAGATGGTACTAACCTCATTAAACCATTCTATAAATCAGTTGCTTTGTTTTATTCGTTCCGGCATTCTTTCGATCTGAACGAGATGGAAGAGCTTAACGAATCGCCAGTCGCCGCAGCGACCGCGAACAAGCGAACCAGTGATTGGCTGAAATCAGAAGCGGCTGTGCGCGCAGCTGATCTTTTAGCGGGTGCGATTGCGATCGCGCTGATTTTTTGGTGGCTACAATATTCGACGACGGCGATTTGTTGCGGAGATTACGACGGGTATTATCACATTAAGTGGGCGCGACTCTTGTGGGACAACATCCGCGCCGGCCACTTTCCGCCGGCGTTCCCCTGGCTGCCACTGACGACGCTGAATCCTCAGAATTACGTCGACCATCATCTGCTCTATCACATCATTCTGATTCCGTTTACCTGGTTTCGCGATCTGCAAACCGGCGCCAAGATTTCCGCGATTCTGTTTGCGAGTCTGGCGGTCTTTTCCTGCTATTGGCTGGTGGTGCAAAATGAAATCCGCTATCGCTTGATCTGGTTATTGGCGTTACTCGCATGCTCGGCGCCGTTCTTATACCGCATGAACATGACGAAGGCGCCGCCGTTGGCGATCATTTTTCTCGTCCTCGGGACCTGGTTCTTATTTGAGAGAAAATATTGGCCGCTGCTGCCGCTCGCCTTCGTCTTCACGCTGACCTACGACATGTTTGTGCTTCTGGGGATCGCGGCGCTCATCTGGACGATTGTGATTGGCTGGACTGAAGAACAATTTGAGTGGCGGCCGCTCGTGTTTGTCGTCGCCGGGATAATCCTGGGGCTCGTAATCAATCCCTATTTTCCGCACAACCTTTATTTGTTTTACGAGCATGCGCGAGTGAAGATTACCCCCGGCCCTTTCGCGACCAAGGTCGGTCAGGAATGGTATCCGTACGACACCGCAGAATTTGTGGCTAATTGTTATGTAGCTTTGGCGGCGATGCTCGTCGGCTACATCGCTTTCGATTTCAGCGACCGCAAGCCAGCACAGCGGCCACTCTACTTTTTGATCTTTTCGACAGCGCTGCTGTTGATGATCGCTCGCTGGAAACGATTCGCCGAGTACTTTCCGCCATTCGCAATTCTGTTCGCTGCCTTCACGCTGGAAAGTTTTTGGCGTGGCCGCGCAGTCTTTACACGTTTGCCGCAAGACGTGCTCGAGGATCTACGACCGTTCCTCGATCGACAAGACACTGCCGCCGCCAAAAAAGAACGCAAGAGCGAGGAAAACTGGCAATTGATGAAAGTCGGATTGGTCGCGCTGGCGCTGGGGATCGCTCTATTCGCGAACGTCTATCGCACCGCCAAAGACATTCGCGACAGCGACCCGCGCGATCATTACGCGAAGGGTGCTTTCTGGATGCGAGCGAACGTTCCGGCGGGACAGATGGTTTTCAATACGGACTGGGACGATTTTCCGCGGTTGCTGTATTACGATCCGACGCACATTTACATTACCGGACTTGATCCGACTTATTTGTTGGACAAGAATCCGGATCTGTCGAAGCTCTATGAACGAATAACGACGGGTGAAGAAGAAGATCCTGGTCCATTAATTCGCGACAAGTTCGGCGCCCGTTGGGTGTTTAGCGACAACACCAGCGATCATGATGCGTTCTACGATAACGCGCTGCGCAGCGGGTGGTTCGATCGAGTTTATGAAGATGCGGATTGCAGCGTGTTGCACATTCGCGATCAGAAGAGTGAAGCGCCGCCGGAAGACAAGAAGAACGATAACGACAAATCGAGCGACGATGACAATGACAATTCCCCATGACGCCGACCGGCTCGCAGGAGGCGCTGGACCCTTGTGCTTGAGCGCCGGTTAGGCGCGCAACGATTATAGAACTCCGACCACTCCAAAAATGCCTTAGCTCCTTTAGGAGCGTAATGATCTACCTCGCTCCTAAAGGAGCTACTTGATTTGTTTAGATCTTGGTTCTATAAACATTTCGCTCCTCACGGAGCGAAGTCTTTGCCGACGAGCGCCTATTATGAGAGCAGCTATGAAGAGCGTGAAACGATTCATCATCCTGACTGTTATCGTGACATTAGCGTCGCTCTCATTTTCCTGTCATCGGCGCGGCGCTTCGTCAGACGATGAAACGCCGGACACTTCGGCTTATCGGCCTGAATCGACTCCGGCAACGCAATTCGAGCGCGACTTGAAATACATTCGCGGTGGACACTTCACCTACATCTGGATCTTCTCGCGTAAGGACGGCAGGGAGTTGACGCCTGACGATTCACAGGCGCTGCGCACGAACGCGCCGAAAGTAGTCGATTGGGTGACGACGGATGAAAAGAAAAAAGTGATCGCCGGTTCGAATT
>QHXH01000120.1:6203-10864 GCA_003222855.1 Acidobacteriota bacterium | reverse complement strand
ACTTCGCAGCGCCCACCCGGCACGTTGAATGAGAAGTGGGACGGATCGAACCCGCGCGACTGGGCCTCGCGTGTGTTCGCGAATGTTTCGCGAATCGCGTCGTAAACTTTGATGTAGGTAACCGGATTCGATCTGGGCGTGCGGCCTATAGGCGATTGATCGACCAGAATTACTTCGTCGATGTGCTGAGTTCCCTCCAGTTTTTGAAACGCGCCGACGTGCCCTTGCCATTCGCCGGCTTGCTTCTTCAGGCCGGCGTAAATGCAATCGTGAATCAAAGTGGACTTGCCCGAACCGCTCACGCCGGTGACGCAAACCAGCATGTCCAGAGGAATATCGACATTGATGCCTTTCAGATTGTGCTCGCTCGCGCCGCGAACTTTCAGCCGCTTCAAGTGCAACGCGCGGCGATGCTTCGGCTCTTTGATTTCGGCTTCACCGCGTAAATAACGGCCCGTCAGCGATTGCGATTCGCTAAACAATCCGGGGAAATCACCTTCATAAATTAGCCGGCCGCCAAGCTCGCCCGCGGCTGGCCCGATATCGAGAATGTGATCCGCAGAGCGCATCATCTCAGCGTCGTGCTCAACGACCAGCACTGTGTTGCCAATATCACGCAGATTGTGCAGCAAGCGAATCAAACGATCGTTGTCGCGCGGGTGCAGGCCAATCGACGGTTCGTCCAGAACATAAAGCGCGCCGACGAGCGACGATCCAAGATTGGTCGCCAATTGAATTCTTTGAGCTTCGCCTCCCGACAAAGTTGAGGCCAAACGATCAAGCGTCAGATAATCCAATCCCACTTCGACCAGGAATTTTAGCCGGCGGCGGATCTCAAACAGCACCCGATTCGCTATTGCCGATTGCTCGGCCGACAGCTCAAGACCGTCGAAAAACGACGCGGCGTCCTTGATCGAGAGCGCGGAAACTTGCGGCAGCGTGCGATTGCCAACGCGCACATCGCGCGCTTCCTGGCGCAGGCGGCTGCCGTCGCAATCGGGACACAGCGTGTAGCCACGATACTTCGACAGAAATACGCGCACGTGCAGCTTGTATTTCTTCGTTTCCAGCCAATCAAAGAATCCGCGGACGCCGCGCCATTCGCCCTTCCCGTTTATGATTGCACGTTGTTGCTGGCGAGTGAGTTCATTGAATGGAGCATTCATCGGGATACGTTCCGTTTTGCAAAGCCGCTTCAGCTCGGCCTGCGCCCACTCGTATTGAGGTTTGGTCCATGGCTCGATCGCGCCTTCACTTAAACTCAATCCCGGATTCGGAATCACGAGATTCAGATCGAGACCGATCGTATTGCCGAAGCCCTGACAGGTGGGACACGCACCGAACGGATTATTGAAACTGAACAAACGCGGTTCGGGTGTCGCGTAAATCGTACCGTCGTACTTGCATTCAAAGCGTTCGGAGAATCGCAGGCGGGTACGATCATTGTGAGAGCTCGACATCTTGCGCTCTCTCTGTGGGAGAGGGTTGGGTGCGGGTTTTGGCGCGCTATCGCCCTCACCTCCTACCCCTGTCTCAGCGGGAGAGGGAAGCACGAATTCGATTACTGCCTGACCATGACCTTCGCGGAAACATGTCTCCAGAGAATCAACGAGTCGCTGCCGAACATCGGGTCGCGCTACTAATCGGTCGATCAACACATAAACGTCATCGAAATCGTCGCGAGGGTAATCATCCGGTGATGACAGATCGATCTGTTTTCCCTCGTGCAGCAGACGCGTGAAGCCACGTTGCATCAGGCTCATGAGGTGCGCGGTGATTGCCTGACGATCGGCTTTTGCGTCCGTGATTCCGCGAGACTTGCTCTTGCTCCCCGTCTTTGCCGAGGCGTCGTTGCCGTTAAGCTCGACGTTTAACCCGGTGCGCGCCGGAAGCAAAACGTAGAACCTCGCGCCTTCCAGCAACTCGCTCAGAATTTCATCCGCGGCCGACTCCGGCGAATCGCGATGCACCTCGCGCCCGCAAACGCGGCAAATTGTCGTGCCAATGCGCGCATACAGCAGCCGCAGATAATCGTAAATCTCTGTCTGGGTCGAGACCGTCGAGCGCGGATTGCGGGTCGAATTTTTTTGCCGGATCGCAATCGCAGGCGCAATGCCCCGCACTTCATCGACGTCGGGTTTGTCCATGCGCTCGAGAAACTGTCGCGCGTAAGCGGACAGCGACTCGACGTAACGGCGCTGGCCTTCCGCGTAAACAGTATCGAACGCCAGCGAGGATTTGCCTGATCCGCTAACGCCGGTGACGACGGTCATCTGATTAATGGGGATCGAGAACGAGATGTTCTTGAGGTTGTTGACGCGCGCGCCCCGTACTTCGATAGCTTCCTGGGTCATTGGCTGGTTTGCCGCGGGCCGCACAGTCGAAAAATCCGCGCGCCTCGCAAACCACACATCTTAACGCGAACGATGGACAAAACGAAATTACCGGTGTGAACGCTGGGAGATGCCGATCAGGAATGCAAACTCTTGGCAACAGCCGCACCTTTTCTTTCATCTGAGAACATTGTTAACTCGTCTCTGCTGATATAATTGCCGAATCCGATTACGCCTCTTGCCTCGTGGAAGGAATTGGAAATGATGCCTATTAATAAGAAATTACTTGAGATTGTGGTTTGCGCGGGACTGCTGCTGTTGACTGGGCACCTGACCGCCGCACAACAAACGACCGCTGACGCCAAGGCTCCGACGATGACTGGCCCGGCGAACCTAAGCCAGGCACAAATAGATGACATCATTCGGAGATTCACCGCCAAGGAAACCCAGTTTCGCCAGGCGCTGAACTCGTACGCTTTCAAGCGTGACGCGCTGATCCAGGAGATCGGCATGGGCGGCCAGGTGATAGGGGAATACCATCGTGTTTCCGACTTCACTTTCGACGACAAGGGCACCCGGTTTGAAAAAATAAATTTCTTTCCGATGCCGAGCCTGCAAGGCGCGACAATGACCAACGAAGATCTGGAAGACCTCGGCGGCGTCAATCCGTTTGCGCTCGAAGGGGCCAAAGCCGCTCTTTATAATTTTAAGTACATCGGCAAGGAACGCATTGACGAACTCGATCTTTACGTGTTCGACGTCGCCCCAAAGGTGATGCCCGATCCGAAATCAAAAGAGCGCGTGTTCGTCGGAAGAATCTGGGTGGATGATCACGATTTACAGATCGTGAAAGCAAAAGGAAAAGCGGGACCTGAAACCAAGAAGAATAAGTTTCCCGTCGTCGAAACGTATCGCGAACAGATTGACGGTAAATATTGGTTCCCGACTTACGCGTATGCGGATGACGATCTCGTCTTCGACAATGGTACGGACTTTCGTATTCGCATGCGGGTGAAATACACCGACTTCGTCGTAGGCCGCGGACGAGTCACGATTACTGAAGTCGGCGAAGCTCCAGAGACAACACGGACAAAATCAGAGCAACAGACACCAGCGAAGCCAGACACGCGTCCGACTTCATCACCGACATCACAACCACAGCCGACAACGGACACCGCATCGGAAGAGAAAGCGCCGACCGAAGGTGGATTCCTCAATGGCAAGGCAATCGATTTGCCGCAGGCGACGTATCCTGACGAAGCGCGCAAATCTCATGCGGCGGGAACCGTTCAGGTGCAAGTGCTGATAGACGAAACCGGCAAAGTAATTTCGGCCAAAGCAGTTTTTGGACCGGAAGCTTTGCGGGACGCGGCTGTAAAGGCTGCGCTGCGCGCGAAATTCAAACCGACAATTGTTGATGGTGTGGCCGTGAAGGTTTCCGGCATACTCACGTACGATTTTGTGGCCCAGTAGCTTTGACATGTCGAGCTGAGAGCTTCTCGATTCCCAGTTCACGCATGATCGAATTTTGTACTTGCCGCGCGAGGGCAGCGAGATCGTCGTCGCTCTTTACCCAGGAAGTATCAACGGGTGGCAGCATAACCATATCGATCGTGCCGGGCCATGCTTCGCCGGTCCCCTTTCCCATCAACACATCTGAATTCTTCAAAGCAACAGGAACTACGGGAACACCCGCCTGGACCGCCATGTGAAATGCGCCTTTCTTGAATGGGAGCATTTCTCCGGGTCGCGCCCGCGTGCCTTCAGGGCAGACCCCAAATGAAATTCCTGATCGCAAACGCCTGGTGGCGATCTTCAATGATTCAACTGCACGCTCACGATTCGATCGATCGATTGCGATCACGTTGACGAAGCCCATTCCCACCCCGAGAATCGGCGCCTTCAATAGTTCCTTCTTGGCGACCATCCCCATGCGGCGGCCGGTGAAAGCAAACAACGGCGCCGCGTCGAGATAGGAGAAATGATTAGCAACAAAGACGTAAGCTTGTTTTGGTTCGAGATGCTCGAGGCCTGTGACCTTTACCTTCACGCCGGTCAGGCGCAGCCAGTTGCGCGCGCCCCAGTTGGCCCACCAGTAAATCCAATCCTGTCGCTTGAACAGAATTCCAATCAGCAAAACCGGCGGCGCGAATATCAATAGCAGCGCGCCGGCGACAAACCACGACCAGGCGAACAGCAGGACGCCGATAATGTGCGGGCCGCGTCTTGTGCTAGACTGCGGCGCGATTTGATCAGTCATCTTTCGAATCAAGGTCAGTACCACCTGCGGTAGCGAGCGGGTGCATTGTTAGCGTGTTTTGAAGTCTG
>QHXH01000120.1:0-6104 GCA_003222855.1 Acidobacteriota bacterium | reverse complement strand
TCTCGTCTCACGGGGCAATTTAATAAGGATATCGCCGGGCACTATAAATATTCCGGGCCTACGGCACTGCGCTCCCTGACCATTGCGGTGCTGCTGATCGCCAGCCTCTCAATCTTTTCCGGCGCCGCGAACGCCCAACGGCGCGCCGCGCAGACGTCCGCACCTTCAATCCCTTCGCCTCGCTCAGTCTTCGGCTTTACTCCCGGCGACGATCGGACAATCGCTGATTGGAAACAGATCACCGATTACTTTGCGCGCCTCGACAAAGCGAGCGATCGCGTGCAAGTGCAAACCATCGGCACGTCAACTCTTGGTCGAACCATGACCGCCGCCTTCATCAGCGCGCCTGAGAATATACGCAATCTTGACAAGTACAAAGCCATTCAGGCGCGACTTGCCGATCCACGCAAAGTCGCCGGCGATGCCGAGCGCGATCAGTTGATTCGCGATGGAAAAACGGTCGTGGTCATCTCATGTTCGATTCATTCGACTGAGATTGTTGCTTCGCAGATGGCCCCACAACTCGCATACAACCTGGCTACCGCGAATGATGCGGACACGCTATCGATCCTGCGCAACACAATTCTGATTCTGATCCCTTCGCCTAATCCCGATGGCGTGGATATCGTTGCGAATTGGTACCGCAAGACCCTGGGCACGCCGAATGAAGGCCGCGAGCCGCCGGAGCTTTATCACCACTACGCCGGCCACGACGACAATCGCGATTGGTTCATGCTCGATTTGAAAGAGACGAAGGCGGTTACACGCCTGTTTTGGAAAGAATGGTTTCCGGAAATTGTTTACGACATTCATCAACAGGGATCGAACGGGTCGCGATTTTTCGTGCCGCCCTTTTATGATCCGGCGAATCCGCACATCGCGCCTTTGCTGTTGCGGCAGGTTGGCCTAATCGGTCACAAGATGGCCGCCGACGTAACGGCTGCAGGCTTCAAAGGAATTCTCACGAACGCGCTTTACGATACGTGGTGGCATGGCGGTTTTCGCACCGCGCCTTACTTTCACAATTCGATCGGCATTCTTACGGAAGCCTCCAGCGCGCGCATCATGACCCCGAGCAACGTTACGCGCGAACAGCTGGCGCGGTCGAGCACCCGCGGCATGGCCAGTGCGATGGAAGCGACCACGAATTTTCCGAATCCCTGGCCGGGCGGCGCGTGGCATCCGCGCGACATCATGCAGATGGAATTGATTGCATGTCATGCGATGTTGTCGCTGGCCTCGAACTATCGCGCGGACTATTTGCGAAATTTTTATGAACTCGGAAAAGCAAACCTCTCATCATCATCGAGTGGAGAACCGATTGCCTATTTGATTCCGGCAGGACAAGGCCGGGATGAGAACGTCGCGAAGATGATCGGAACGCTGGTCGAACAGGGAGTAGAAATCTATCGTCTCGATCATGAATTGCATGCGATCCAGGCACGTCGAACCATACGAAGAGCTGCTGCAGGTTCAGGCCGAAGTGTTTTCGTTCTGCTTGGGCCAGGATTGGACGAGCCTGCGGCAAGAGAAGTTCCCGCGGGCAGCTACATCATTTTTCTGAATCAGCCATACCGTCAGAACGTACTCGCCTTGTTCGAACCGCAAGTCTATCCCGACCGCACGACGGCGACCGGTGAAGCCGAGCGGCCCTACGATGTCGCGGGTTGGACTCTGCCCATGCAAATGGGTGTGGACGCCCCCGCCGTGATGTCTATTACCGAACCTGCTAATGAAAGAAGGTTGACGCTGATCAAATCCGAGAATGATGTGCGGCGCGATCTCGCTTTGACGCTATGGGCCCGTGACAGTTCGCCAATTCCAAATCCGATCAAATCAGGAATCCGCGTTGGCATCTATCAAAATTCGCGCGCCGGAAACATGGATGAAGGCTGGACCCGCTATGTATTCGATACTTTCAATGTCCCTTACAAGTCGTTCAACGAAGCGAGTGTCAACGACGCTAATCCGCGCGCAACTTTCGATGCGATCGTTTTGCCATCGGAGCAGACTCGCGCCAATCCTGACGGCGACACTCCCGCAGAGACCGCGAGGGGTATCAGCGATAAGGGTTATGCGAACCTCTCGAAGTTCGTAGAAGATGGCGGAACGCTGATCTGTTTTGACGGTTCATGCGCGGCGGTGATCAGGCAGATGAAGCTGCCGTTACGTAATGTTTTGGCCGGTGTGCGTTCATCGGACTTCTACTGCCCGGGATCGATCCTGCGATTGAATCTAGACACCTCAAGTCCCGTCGCCCGGACCATGTCGAAAGACACCGACGCTTACTTCATCAATAGCTCGGCATTCGACGCAACGGACAACAAAGTCCATGTCATCGCTCGTTATGGCAAAGACGATGTGCTCCGATCAGGTTGGTTGCGCGGCGAAGATAAGATCAAAGACAAGATCGCCCTGGCCGACGTGACGGTGGGCAAAGGGCGCGTGGTGCTCTTTGCTTTTCGGCCCCAACATCGCGGCCAAACCTGGGGCACTTTTCCTTTTATTTGGAACGCGATCAACCTGAGCTCAGGACAATAGACTGGAGCCCCGGTTGCTTCTTGGGTGTGCACGCAAGCGAGGACGCTTGCGCTCCAGTCGTTGCGCTACTAACCCACCAGCTGCCGCTTGCTCCCGCTTGACGCGGGTGCTATCTTCTCTTCGTCAGTTTCGGTTTCTCTCCCCAATTTCTCTCTCCAAAAATCGATCGGGTCGTCGTGAGTTGAAGATGTTCGCGAACGGCTAAAAAAGAGTTCTCGCTACAACTATCTAGCACTCTGCCGGCATCAAAATCCGCTGGTCCTGGTGGTTTTCCCGGCCTCGTTCGCGTCAGAATTACCCAGTCTCCCCGATAGGAGTTACACCATGAAGAAGTTCACTGCCCTCTCGCTTGTCTGCTTGCTCGCCGTTTTGACTGCGCAAACAGCATATTCCCAGTCACGCCCGCGGCGCGTTAACGCAGCGCCGCCCACCGCACAACAGGATTCGGAAAGCCAGTCACAATCGTCGCCGCAGCAGCAGACTGATTCATCGGAAGCGACCCGGCCAACGCGGCCTCCGGTGCTCGGCGGAGCGAACCGAAATCCGAATGAGCAGAAGCCCACCGCACCGCAGAAAGATGCCGGACCCGAAGAAGTCGGCGAGGGCGATGTGGTGAAGGTTGAGACCACGCTCGTGAGCATCCCCGTGAGCGTCATGGATCGCGACGGAAAATATATTCCGAACCTGACAAAAGACGACTTTCGCGTGTGGGAAGACGGCGCTGAGCAGAGGGTGGCGTACTTCGCTTCGACGGAAAAACCTTTCACGGTGGCCTTGGTCATCGACACGAGTGCGTCAACCCGTTACAAGATCGAAGAGATCCAGGACGCCGCGATTGCTTTCGTCAATCAACTCAGACCCGATGATAAAGTGGTCGTGGTTTCTTTCGACGACAAGATTCGCGGCTTGGACCGACCGCCCACCAGTGATCGCAACGCATTGCGTAACGCGATCCTGCAAACCCGGATCGGATCGGGCACTCGTTTGTACGATGCGGTCGATCAGGTGATTAATCAATACTTCAGCCACATCGAAGGTCGCAAAGCGATCGTGCTTTTCACTGACGGCGTTGATACGACGAGCAAACACGCAACCTATGAAAGCACGGTGCGCGACGCGGAAGAACTCGATGCGTTGATCTATCCGGTTGAGTACGACACGTCGGGCGACATGGGTATTTGGGGTGGCGGATGGCCGGGAGGCGGCGGTTCGCGCAGGGGCGGCGGAAATTATCCCAACGGCGGCGGCGGGAATTATCCCAGCGGCGGTGGCGGAAATTATCCCAACGGCGGTGGCGGAAATTATCCCAACGGCGGTGGTAGAAATTATCCAAACGGCAACGGTGGAGGCGGCGGCATTCTCGATATTCTGGGCGCCATTCTGAACGGCGGAAGTTATCCGAGCGGTGGCGGTTATCCCGGAGGAGGCAGCGGCGGGGGAAACCGGCGCAACGGGCGCGGCGGTTGGCCCGGTGGTGGCGGAGCAGGCAACACGCGTGGTGAATACCAGGTCGCAGATGAGTACCTGCGTGATCTCGCGCGGGTAAGCGGCGCGCGACTCTACAACGCTGAGCAGACAAATCTAAGCACAGCTTTTCAATCGGTAGCGGAAGAGCTGCGCAGGCAATACAGCCTCGGCTACTATCCGACGAGACCTCCGACTGCCGGCGAGCGGCGCAACATCAAAGTCAAGGTGGATCGCCCTGAGCTCGTCGTACGAACGCGCGACAGCTATGTGTTCCAGCCGGGCGCGAATGCCACTGCGCAAGGTAATTCGCAACCTGCCAGGCCGCCTGTTTTGAAGAAAGACTTTGGTGGCGGGCATTAAGGCGTCAGAAGCCCGACCGTCAGGGAGGGCATCTTTGAAAAACGGAGCCCTTGCTTACGCGCGGGCTTCTGACACTAGACCACCGTTCCATCCGGAATCAATCCATTCTTCGGCACGATGATGATGCGGTCGCGGATGTAGTACATTCCGCCCGGCCCGTCGACAGACTCGATCCCGCCCTCATTCAGCAGCCGCACATCCTTACCGATCCGCGCATTCTTGTCGATGATCGCACGGCGAATAATGGTCTGTTCACCGATGCCGATGCGCGGCCGATTGGCTTCTCGATCTCGTATCATATCTTCGAGAGTTTGATAGTAATCCGCCCCCATCATGTAGGCCGCGTCGATGTGTGTGCCTTCGCCGACGCGACCGCGCAAACCGATCAGAGATCGATTGATCTTCGCGCCGTTGATGATGCAACCTTCGCTGATCATTGAATCGCGAATTTCACAGTTGTTGATCTTTGACGGAGGAAGGTAACGCGCGCGTGTGAAAAGCGGCGCCTCTGCATCGAACAAATTGAAAGGCGGAATCGCCGAAGTCATGTCGAGGTTTGCTTTGTAGAAAGACGCCATCGTTCCGATGTCCTCCCAGTATCCATCGAAAAGATAAGCCTGCACGTTGTACTTGTTGATGCTGCCCGGTATGACTTCCTTGCCAAAATCGAGGCGCGACGAATCCTCCGCTAATACCTCTTCCAGCCGATCATATTTGAAAACATAAATGCCCATCGAAGCGAGAAACGGCCGGGCTCGCGCCTCATCGGCTGTCAGACCGAGCGGCGTAGTATCGACCCGCATCGCTTCCAGATCATCACCCTTCGGCTTTTCGCGAAACTCGATGATGCGACCGGCGTCGTCAACCTTGAGCAGACCAAATTCGCCTGCTGAATCAGGCGGAATCGGAATTGCCGAAACAGTAATGTCGGCGTTCGTGTCGAAATGTCGCTTGAGAAACTTTCGATAGTCCATCCGGTACAGATGATCGCCGGAAAGAATCAGCAGCGTGTCTATGCGCCAATCGCGAATATGCGGCAGCACCTGGCGCACCGCGTCGGCCGTTCCCTGAAACCAATCCGGCCGTTCGGGAGTTTGTTCGGCAGCGAGTATTTCGACGAACCCATCTGCAAACGGCGAGAAGCGGTAGGTCGTCGCAATGTGCCGGTTGAGCGACGCCGAATTGAATTGCGTCAACACGAACATGCGAATCACATCTGAGTTGATGCAATTCGAAATCGGCACATCGACGAGACGGTACTTGCCGCCGAGCGGCACCGCCGGCTTGGATCGTTGCGCGGTCAACGGAAACAAACGGCTGCCTGCGCCACCGCCAAGAATTACCGCCAGAAGATTGGGTCTGGATGGCATAAAACTGAGGCGAGGATATAGGGAAAAGGAATGCGCTTTCAAGTTGGGTGAGCTGCGCAATACGCTGGGATGTGACCAATTAAATGAGATGATTCTTGATATTCGACGCAAGCAGCGTATTATGCCGAAGAAGTCCTTACGTACAACCGTGGAATTCGTGAACCCAGGGTTAGAAAGAGGGTTCTCAATGAAGCAAAAATTTACCGCCAAGCATTTGGCAAAAAGATGAATGGTTCGTAGCGCAGTGCGTCGAAGTTGACGTGGCGAGCCAAGGGAAAACGGAAGACGAAGCACTCGAAAGTCTTCGAGATGCGCTTGAGCTTCATTTCACTCCTCCTTCGGCCTCGATCACTCCACGCAGTCTTG
>QHXH01000119.1 GCA_003222855.1 Acidobacteriota bacterium | reverse complement strand
CACCGCATCCGCGGGTGGCGAATATGGCGGCACTTCTACTTTCGGAATCTCCGGCTTCGTCTTTCCGACATTTGGAGTCGGCATCACGACCGGTGTTGGTTCCGGACGTCGCGGTTCGACCATCGCGCCGCGCTTCGCTGCCAACATCGGTTTCAGAACGAAGAAATATCCAGCGACTGCGGCGCCCGCGCCCAGCATCAACAGCACAACCAGAATTCCGAGTATCAGCGGCAGCTTCGATCTCTTTTTCGGCGGTCGCGACGATGAAGCGACAGAGGCGGCCGCAGGCGCGGCGGGTTGAGGAGCCATCGGGGCAGCGGCAACCTGATTGGACGGAACATTAGCCGAGGGCGGAGCAGGTGCCACGGGAGGCTGCGGTGTCGAGGTCGCTTCAGCCGGCGGCGCAACATCTTCAATTTTCGGCGAAGGGGTTGCGCTCGTCTCCGGCGGCGACGCCATCACCGTGCGGTAAGGATCGAATCCGCTCCCGGTCATGCGCGGTAACTCTTTCGGGATTACTTTCATGACTTTGTCATCAAGTTGGGCCGAGTCAATGCGCACGGTTTCACCCTGACCGGCGCCAGCCGAATGAGCATCAACCAGGGCAATGCCATCCTGAGTGCAAAACTTCTGCGCATCATTCGCGTAGGTACGATTACAAGCTGGGCAACGCTTCATTTGCTTCTCTCGACCATGTAGCGCAAATTGTTAATTTGCGGAAACGACAAATCACAAGTTAGCAACTTGTGCTACGTATTAAGGAGTTGTTTTCGCGCGCGCTGCGGCAATTTTCGTTTGCAGCTCGGCGTTGGCCGGATCGATCTGCAAGCCGCGCGAGTAGGCGCGCACCGCATCTTTCGCTCGGCCCGCTTTCATGTAGCCGTCGCCGACGCCGGCGAAGCCAAACGCCCCGGTCAATTGTTTGCGATCAGCGTCGGACGCAAGATTAGCAGCTTGTTCGTAAGTCTTGAACGCATCATCATACCGTTCCAGCCCCAGATATGATCTGCCGAGGATGCTACGCGCCTGGAAAAATTTCGGACTCATCTCGATGACTGTCTTGAGGAGGGGTTCAGTCTCCGCGTACTTGCCATTTACAGATAACACTCGCGCCATCAGGAACAGAGCTCCGGGATTGCGCGCATCCAAATCCAACGCCCTGCGCAACACCGGCTCAGAGTCCGCCCAACTCTGCTCTGATTGCATCGCCTCGGCGACCAGCACCAGTGTCGGTGCGTCCTTCGCTTGATCGATCGCCGAGCGGTACATTGGATCCGCTTCAGCGTATCGATTCATATGACGAAGCACGCGCGCCAGATGCACCTTTGCGACAACCAAATTTGGGTCCAGTTCCACGGCCCGGCGCAAAGCTGTTTCAGTGTCATGGTTGAAAATTCCACGCGCGATCATCGCTGCTCCCAGCCGATCGAAAGCCAAGGCGCTGGTCGGCTGCAGCTGAGTCGCGCGTCGCGCAAAGTATTCAGCGTCAGTGAAGCGCTTGGCGTTCGAGGCCCCGCTGCGAGGTTCGACCAGGACGAAGCTCAACGCCATCAGCACGTCAGGATTCGTGGCGGCAAACTCGAGGGCTTTTCGATACGCATCTTCAGCGTCATTCCACCTGTGCTGATCGACGTAGATATTTCCCAGACCGTAGAACGCTCGCGCATCCTGCGGTTTTAGATTTACGGCAGCGCGATATGAAGATTCGGCCGTCCCAAACTTGCGCGCGTCGCGCGCGTCATTTCCATCAGAGATCGCGTCCTGATATTTTTCTTCGATTTCTGCCGGAGTCAGCCGCGGCCGTACGGGGCGGTTGGGATTGCCACTGCGTTTTGCTTCGGGATTCCTGGGGCGAAAAATTCCTGCGCCCCCGACCAAATCGCCGCCTGCTTCCTGGGCAAGGGCGAGCGTGCCCGCGAACAACAGGCACATGCAAAGGAGCACCGGTCGAGCGAAAGGGGCCTTGCTGGGTTGGAACATCTACTCCTCCGTTTATTGCTTAATAACCAAAGCCTACGCTGCACGAACGAATCGAGGCCTTCGACTTGCGCGGCTGATTTTGAGGAAAGCGGCGTTTGAAAGCAAGTAAGACAGCAGCCGAGTCGCTAGGAGCCGGGCTTGACGAGACGAAAACCAAGGAAAGGGTTCTTAAAATTTGGAGCGACCCAGGTTCGGATAGTGCTGCTGACTGGGCCTGGAGGAAAGGAACCCTTAATCGAGCTTGCGTAGCAACCACCACGAATCACGATCCAATCTTTCTGCTGGGCCAATCGCTTGTCCGGATCACCTCCGTACAGCGACGCCTTGGATGATGTCCATTCCCAAACATTCCCGACAAGATCCAACACGCCCCAGGAGTTCATCCCCCGGGGATACGTGCCGACCGCCTGGGGCGCGCCGACGCCTGATTCCTGTATCGCAGCGCGACCTGAATCCCAGCTGTTGCCCCACGGATACAAATTGTCTTTGTCTCCATTTCTCGCCGCGTACTCCCATTCTTCTTCAGTGGGCAGCCGATACGTGACGTCATCGCGCTTCGATCGCCATTCGGCAAACGCGACTGCATCTTCGTACGAAATATTCGAGATCGGCAGCAGCTCCTGCCCTACAGGAGGCTTGATGCTGCCCCAGTGCTCCGGAGGCGCATGACCCGTCTGCTTCACAAACTGGGCATATTCAGCATTCGTCACCTCGGTCTTGTCCATTTCAAAGTTACCCACACTGACCGCATGCGCCGGCACTTCGCTTGCTGGCCCATCGCTTCGACCCATCTGGAATTTCCCACCAGTGATTGCAACCAAATTAGATTTGATCGGAAGGTCCGCAGGATCAGTCGGCGGTTTCGTTGGACCAGTGGCCACAACGCTGCGCGATTTGTAAATGAAGTAACCGCCGACACCACCGCCCGCGAGAAGCAGGACCAGCACTACAGCCGCGATCGGCATCGCCGCCGATCGTTTCTTCGGTGCGAGATCGACATCAACGCGCGGAAATGGCTGAGACGCCACACCCGCGAAGCTGTCACCGCCGGTGATGACCCCCGCGCGTTGAATATGTGTTGCTTCCGCATCGACGCCGCCAGTTTTCGGCGACATCGTCGAAGCAAGTTGCGTCAGCTTCTCTTCCAGAACTTTGGTTTGCGCGGCAACTATTTCTTCAAGATGTTTGCGCTCTTTGTCGCGCGCGGCTTCTTCATCCTGGCGCTTTTGCTCTTCCGCTCTTAGTCGCTGCGCTGCTTCTTCGGCGAACCTTTGCTTCGCGGCGGCCTCGCGCGCCAGCTCGCGTTGCGCAAATAGAGTTTTCTGCTCTTCTTCGGCCAACGACGAGGCGCTAATCGTTCCGGCGTTTGGGTCGAACGCCGTCGACGATCCTGTCGGCGGCGATGTAACGTTAGCCGGAGCCGGAGTAACGATCGTCTTGCCAGGATCGATTGGCGCGCTGTCGCCGGTGCGCTTCAATTCGGCGCTGGCGGATGACATCGCGGCGCGCAATTCCCGGGCGAACTCGTCGGCCGACGCAGTCCGATGACCTGGCTCTTTCTCCAAAGCATGCCGCAGGACGGATTCAATGTGCGGAGGAACTTCGACGCCCTTCGAAGCGAGCGAAGGAACGTTAGAGGTCAGATGCTTCTTCATGATCGCCGGAATCGAACTGCCTTTGAAAGGCACTTCGCCGCAAAGCATCTGGAAGAGCATCACACCCAGACTGTAGACATCTGCGCGCGCATCTGGCGGCTCGTCCGACCATTGCTCCGGAGCCATATAAAAAGGTGAGCCCATCAACCCGGTCGTCTGCGCGGCGATGAATGATCCGAGTAATTCGCCCGACTTTATTTTTGCTAAGCCGAAGTCGAGAATCTTCACGCCCTCGGTCGTCGGGACCTGGTCCTGAATCATCACGTTCAGCGGCTTAAGATCGCGATGCACAATGCCCTGCCTATGCGCCGCGGCAATGCCCGCACAAATCGGCTGCATCAATTCGAACGCGCGCAGCGGCGACATCGCTCCTTCCTCAGCCATGATGTCTTGCAGCGATTTCCCCTGCACGAATTCCATCACCAGAAAAGGCATCGTGCCGCGCACCACGCCAAAGTCAGTTACCGCAATGATGTTTTGGTGGCGAATTGCAGCCGCGGCCAGCGCTTCCTGGCGAAAGCGAGTAACGAGATTGGGATCGTTGCCGACGAGATCAGGAAGAATGACCTTGATCGCGTGCGCGGTTTTCAGAAAGATGTGGCGGGCTTTATAAACGACGCCCATGCCCCCCTGGCCCAAACGCTTCTCGAGCTGATAACGGCCATCGAGGATGGGCTCGCCGCTGATAGACGTAGTCGTCGCCGCTCCGTCATCAGGACAGTGCAGTATTTCATCAGGGAAACAACCACGACAGATTGGGCATTCTTTCATTCGCTGGTTCTATTACGCAGGGG
>QHXH01000786.1:1245-2148 GCA_003222855.1 Acidobacteriota bacterium | reverse complement strand
ATCAACTATTGCGTCAATCGGGCACCTTTCGCGCCAACCAAAAAGTTGAAGAACGAGTGATGGATTCGATGGATCTCGAGCGCGAGAAAGGCATCACCATTCGCGCCAAGAACGCGGCCTTTCAGTGGAACGGCTATCGCATCAACATCGTGGATACTCCGGGCCACGCCGATTTTGGCGGGGAGGTCGAGCGTATCATGAAAATGGTCGATGGCGTCCTCCTCGTGGTCGATGCGCACGATGGACCGCAGGCGCAGACGCGTTTTGTTCTGCGAAAGGCGCTGGAAAATAAAGCCAAGCCGATTGTCGTGATTAACAAAGTAGATCGCGAAAATGCGCGTCCGCACAAGGTGCTCGACATGGTCTTCGATCTGTTCGTGGAGTTAAAGGCAACCGATCAACAACTGGACTTCCCGGTCATTTATGCCAGCGCGAAAAATGGTTTCGCACTGCGCGAATTGCACGAAAACAATCAGGACATGACACCGCTCTTTGAGGCGATCGTTAAATATGTGCCGCCGCCAACAATTTCAGCGGACCCATTTTTTCAAATGCTCGTTTCCAATCTTGACTACAGCGATTATCTCGGACGAGTTGCGCTGGGACGGATTGTGAGTGGGCGCGTGAAAGTGGGCGATTCCATCGTTTGCATTCACCGCAACGGCGAACGCGAACGCGCCACCGTGACGACGCTTTTTACTTACTCCGGATTGCAGCAGGTCGAAATCAAACATGCCAGCGCCGGCGACATCGTCGGGTTGACCGGCTTTGAAGAAATTTTTATCGGCGAAACGCTGACTGATCGCGAGGAACGCGCGGCGTTGCAATTTGTGGACATTGATCCGCCGACAATCCGGATGCGAATTCTGGTCAATGACTCACCCTTCGCCGGACGGGAAGAAA
>QHXH01000786.1:0-1196 GCA_003222855.1 Acidobacteriota bacterium | reverse complement strand
GCCGGCGCCTTCGAAATCAACGCCCGCGGTGAAATGCAGATTGCGATCCTGGTGGAGCAGATGCGGCGCGAAGGTTACGAGCTGATGGTCTCGCGCCCGGAAGTCATTTTTCGACGCGAAGCCGCGGGTAACCTGCTCGAGCCGATCGAAAATCTTTACGTCGAAATTCCAAATGACAACGTCGGCGACGTGATGCAATCGCTCGCCGGCCGCAAAGGCGAAGTCGTGGGGATGGATCATCACGCGAATCGCGTTTCGATTGAAGCCGTCATTCCAACCCGTGGGTTGATTGGATTCGAAACGGACCTGGTAAACTTGACCCGCGGCGAAGGATTGATGAGCCACCTCTTTCGCGAATACGCGCCGTTCAAAGGAGAAATCGAAGGGCGTAACCGCGGGGTGATGATTTCGATGGAGCCAGGGACAAGCACGGCCTACGCGCTCAACAATATTCAGGCACGCGGGAAATTGTTTGTTAGCCCGCAGGAAGAAATTTACACCGGCATGATCGTGGGGGAGAACGCGCGGCCGGAAGATTTGCCGGTGAACCCATGCAAGGCGAAACATCTAACCAACATGCGCAGCCAGGGCGAAGGCAAAGGCATTCAGCTGGAGGCGCCGCTTAAGATGAGCCTTGAACGGGCGATCGAATACATCGATTCCGATGAATACGTCGAGGCCACGCCGAAATCGCTTCGTTTGCGCAAGCGCATTCTGGATGCGACTGCGCGAAAACGGGCAGCGTCAAACGCAGCGTAAGAGCGCTTCGTTTCACGCATTTCCTGTTCGGGAGACGCCTGCTTCAACTTTTCAAACTCCGATCTGCCGTAGCGTGCCGCAAATTCGCAGGAGGCGGAAACGTCCGCGGCTCATACTCCACCGCGAGCAGCCGCGCAGCGCCTACGGGACGACGAGGCCCAGGTTCGTCGCCCAGGGTGCGACGGCTACAGATGATAGCGGCGCGACGGGCCGTCGCATCTACGTACCGCAACCGCTGTGACGCTAATCTCTGCCGCAGCGGCAATGGCATTCGTCGCTAGCGGCGACAGGCTCGTTACCGTCGGCAGCAGCGCCCAGCAAGACCGGGAAGCTATAACCAAGATCGCCGGCGAGCCTGAAGCCGTATTTAGAAGCGCCCGCACTACGCCCGGCGAAGGACCGATCGGCGAGTACGAGGCGTACAAATCCGCGGTGCG
>QHXH01000118.1 GCA_003222855.1 Acidobacteriota bacterium | reverse complement strand
AACTGCGGTTGACGGCGAAGGACTTAAAGCATGAAGGAATCGTCGATCAGGTGATCGACGAGCCAAAGGGTGGGGCGCAGAATTCGTATGACGAAGCGGCCCGGCTGTTGGATGTGGTGTTGTCTGCGAGACTCGCTGAATCTTCGACTCACTCCGTGGAAGAGCGGTTGACTCGCCGCTATCAAAAACTGAGACAACTGGGCAAGTGGGGCACCAGCGACGCTAGTCTCACTTAGCGACAAAACTAAAACGGAATATCGTCATCTGTCAGGTCGGTTGGCTCCGGTCCTGCGCTCGCTTGCGCGGTAGCCGATGAATTGCATATCCGTCGCATGAACCTCCAGGGTGTGACGCGGCTTGCCGTCTCGGTCGGTCCATTCTTCCACCCGCAGGCGGCCTTCGATATAAACCGGGCGGCCGCGCTGAAGATACTGCGACGCAGTCTCGGCTTGTCGTCCCCAAAGTGTTACCCGAAACCACGTGGTGACGTCGTTGTTTTCACCGGTAGTTCGATCCTTGCGCCGTTCATTCGTCGCCAGACTAAAGCTGCAAACAGGCGTGCCCTGGGGCGTGTAGCGCAATTCGGGATCTCTGCCAAGATTGCCGACCAGAATGATTTTGTTGAAAGACATAATGCGTTCTCCGATTTATCTTAGGCGTGTCCGAATTCGCGCCGCTTCAAAGGCTAAAGCCTGGGGATGCTGCTGCGGCGAGCCATAACTGTCCACGACAACACACGAAACATCACGAAGAAAAGGTTTTACTGCCCGTTCGCGTGACTTCGTGGTTCCAATCCGGGTTAGCCAATTCGTCAAGCGCTGACACCACCACTTGTCATTCTCGTTTGTTGAGAGACTTAGGATTTCGTAACGAGTCGCCGATAGTATCCGCAGCGATGCGATGCGTCAAGCGTAAGATCCTTGCAAGGACAAGCGTAAGATTCTTGCAAGGATTAGATGCGAATTTAGAAAACTGCTAGACTCGTGACCGAACGAGAAGTTTATGAATGCTTCGGTCTATTTAGAGACGTTTGGATGCCAGATGAATGTCGCCGACAGCGAGCGCGCCAACGTCCGTTTGCAAGCGGCCGGCTATGAGTTGTCTTCGTCTGCGGAAGCTGCCGACGTGATCATCTTTAACACTTGTTCGGTGCGCGAGCGGGCCGCGCATAAAGTTTTCACGCGCATCGGTGAGGTGCGGCGGCAGCGAATTGGCCGCGAACCGATAGTCGGAGTGATGGGCTGTGTCGCGCAATTGGAGGGAGGGTCGATCTTCGACGCCAGCCCTTCGGTAAGCGTGGTTGCCGGAACCCGCGCGACTGATCGGTTGCCGGAGTTGATTTCTCGCGCCTTAAAGGGCGAAGGCCGCGTGATCGATCTTGAGGAGCGGGCCGGCGGCGAAGTATGGGACGTGCCGGCAACTGCGCGCACCTCGAAATATGTCGCCTTTGTTCCGATCATCGAAGGCTGTAACAAGTTTTGTACTTACTGTATCGTGCCGTACTCGCGCGGCCGGGAAAAGAGCCGGGAAGCTTCCGACATAATTGCGGAGATAAACGAGCTTCGCCGTCACGGCTACCGAGAGATTCATCTCATTGGCCAGAATGTGAACAGCTATCGTCCCAAAACGGACAGCGGCCTGGAAGGAATTAAAGGCGCAACCCCATTCTGTCGCTTGCTGCGCGCCGTGGCCGCCACGGGAATGGAGCGCCTCAAATTCACGACTTCGTTTCCACGGGACTTCCATCCGGACATCCTGGCGGCGATCGACGAGCATGAAAATCTCTGCGAGTGGATCCACCTGCCCGTGCAATCGGGCAGCGACCGTGTGTTACGCGCGATGCGTCGAGGTCACACTGCGAGCGACTATCTAAAAAGAATCGACGCGATCCGACGCGCGCGGCGCAACATATCTGTCACCAGTGATATCATTGTCGGGTTTCCGGGCGAGACCGCCGCCGATTTTCGGGAAACACTCAAACTGGTTGAAGAGGTTGGCTACGACGGACTCTATATTTTTAAGTACTCGGAACGGCCCGACACTCCGGCGGCGAGCCTGTTGGACGATGTGACGAGAGAAGAGAAGTCGGCCCGGTTTATGGAATTGGAAACGACGCAGCGAAACTTTCAGAAAAAGATTTACGAACGATACGTCGGCCGGGAGCTGCGCGTGCTGGTTGAAGGCGCCAGTTCAAAATCCCCGAGCGACAAGACCGGTCATTCGACCTGTCACAAGGTCGTAAATTTTCCCGGCGACGGATCAATGCTCGGTCAGGTCGTCAATGTTCGCATCACTGTTGCGAAACAAAATAGTCTTTATGGCGAAGTAATCAGCGCCCCTTAATCTGCGAGATTGTGTACAATAGGAATTCGAACATGGAAATCGAGGTTAAGATTCGCGCGTTGATGATGGATCCAAACAGCGGTACCCCTATCATCATCCTCAAAGACGTTAACAGCGAAACGATGCTTCCCATTTGGGTCGGCGCTTACGAGGCGAATGCGATCGCGCTTGAAATTGAAAAGATTGCGCCGCCGCGGCCGATGACTCATGATCTTCTGCGCAACCTGATTGTCGAATTGGGATTGACAGTTGATCGCGTGGTCGTCACCTCGCTGCGCGATAATACATTTTACGCCGTCATAGAAATAACGGGTGAAGATGGCGAGTCGATGCGGCTCGATTCCCGGCCTTCGGACGCAATCGCCCTGGCGCTGCGCGCGGATTGCCCAATTTTTGTCGATACGGAAGTGATTCAGGCCTCGCGTAACTCAGTCGCTACTGAAGAAGACGCGGAAGCTGAGGGTGAAAGTGGAGAGGAAGAATGGCCCGACGTGATCGGTGATGCCAGTGATTTGCCGATGTGAATGTAACGCAAGCTGTTAGCTTGCGCTCGGCGATGGATGCTGTACGCAAACTAACAGTTTGCGCTACTAAATTGATAATCGCGATTACTAACCAAAAAGGCGGCGTCGGCAAGACCACCACCGCCATCAATCTGGCAGCCGCCTTTGCTCGTCGCGGCACAAAGACGCTTCTCTTCGATCTCGATCCCCAGGCCAACAGCTCGATCTCGTTTCTCGATCCAATGGGCATTACTCGTTCGGCTTACGAGTTGATGATGGACGGGCAGGGAACTGACGAGCTTCCGGTTTACAAAACGACGATGGAGAATTTGGATCTCGTGCCCGCGAGAATCAGTCTGGCGAAACTTGAATCGAAACTGGTGGGCGATTTTGACGCGCCATTCCGTTTGAAAGATCGAATGGAGCCGTTGAAGAAGCAGTACAAAGTGATCGTGATCGACACGCCGCCGACGCTCGGCTTGATAACTGTAAACGCGCTGGTCGCGGCCAGTCACGTGCTGATTCCGATTCAGTCGTCCTATTTCGCGCTCGAAGGAACGGATGACTTGCTGGAAACGATCGAGAAGGTGAAAGCGCGGCCAAATCCGAAGCTGGAGGTATTGGGCGTGCTGGTAACTTTGCACGACAAACGCACCACGCTAGCGAAAGAAGTGTACGAGCAGATACGGCGAGTCTTCGGCCCCAAACTTTTCGAGACGGTGATTACAAAGAGCGTGCGGCTGGAAGAATCGCCGGCTTACAAAGAGTCGATCTTTACTTTCGCGCCGCAATCATCCGGCGCCGTTGAATACGAAAAACTTTGCAAAGAGGTATTGAGCCGTGTCTAGAAGAGGCTTGCCCGCAGGCTTGAGCATGCGTCACGACGCGCACTACGTCGAGGAGCTGACACAAGCGACGACCACTCACGTTGGCCGCATGCTGCCGATCGACAAATTGGATCCAAATCCCGATCAACCACGAACAGAGATCGGCGATCTCACCGAACTGACTTCCTCAATTCGAGAGAAGGGCGTGCTCGAGCCTTTGCTGGTAAAGCCGATGACGGCGGGTCGTTGGATGATTATCGCGGGTGAGCGACGCTGGCGCGCGGCGAGCGCGGCTGGTTTGCAGGACGTCCCGTGCATCGAAATGGATGTCGACGAAAGTGGGGTGGCCGAGATTGCGCTGATCGAAAATATGCAGCGCAAAGATTTGACGCCCTGGGAAGAAGCCGACGGCCTGCGCGCGTTGTGCGAAAGATTCGGTTACACCCATGAAGAGGTCGCGCGCAAGGTGGGCAAAAGCCGCAGCACTGTCACAGAGGCCTTGTCGATTGCGGCCATCCCTCAAGAGATTAGAAACATTTGTCGTGAGTCAGAGATAACTTCAAAGTCGCTGCTGTTGCAGATCGTGCGTCAGCCCGATGACGAGTCGATGCGCACCATGGCTGAGCAGATCGGCACTGAGGGATTGACCCGCGACGGCGCGCGTAAGGCGCGCAAAGCCTACATCGATCCGACCGGAGCCTCGGAACCCTACGTTTATCGATATGAAGCGCCGGGCCGGGAATTCAAGGTGGAAGTGAAATTCAAGAAGCCTAATATCTCTGCCGAGGAATTGTTCGAAGCGCTTAACGCTGCCGCCCAGAACATCGACGAAGCCATCTGACGAATGTTCAGAGTTCAAACTTTAGTTTGTCTTGTCCGGCTCATCGGCAAACTGAAGTTTGAACTCTAAACGATCAGCCCTTCTTCTTCTTTTCTGCCGCTGCTTTCTTCGCCAGAGATCTGCTCCAACGCTCGAGCGTCGGTTGCAGAGGCTTAAAGAGCTTGGCGCGGATCTTATGCTGAGCCTCATTCCACTCTTTTAACTGCTTCTCAACATAAGCGCGTACGGAAGCCTCAATTGCGCCCCGCTTAACAGAGTGACGTAAGGTCAGGTAATAGTGCTGGCCGATAAGCGAGAAGACGACCGCCACCAGATTGCCCTTGAATGACAGCCGGGGAATGATCCTTTTGTGAAATGGTTTATTGGCCTGGACCAGAGGTGTGACGGCGATTTCAAACCAGGCGCCCTGATTGCCCTGGCGTGGATGATAAAGAGCTGGGAGGTCCGCTCCCTTCGCCGCCATGCGCGCGCGCGGCTCGGTTATCACGTCAACCAAACGTACCCGCTCAATACCGCGCAGATGCTCACGGGGCACGCTGTCCAGCGCGCTCTCAATATTAACGACCGTGTTTCGGGGCAGCTTGCCCTCATATTGATTTTCGATCTTAACCGGCATGAAACAGTCCCGTGTTCCTTTTTTGGTCTAACTGTATGAGACGCGTATCAATTGCGTCAAACGCGATTGAAAAATCTATATTGAATATGTTGGATTCAACATGTAGAATCCGCGCGTCGATTGTTCGATCTCCGCTGGGCACAGAGTTGGATTGTAAGTCTCTCGTCCTGGCTTCTTAACTCCTGGTCTCACTTCCACGTCAATCGGGTCGCGATAGTCGACGTGTGTTAAAGGCTCTGTTGATTTTGCTATCCGGTTTTGTTTTCGGCCTTCGATCATATCGATGCAGGCCAAATTTCGAGGAAGTCATCAAATGTGCCCTGGTCTGGATAAGGAGTTGGTCATGAAAACCCGAACGCATAATATCCAA
>QHXH01000117.1 GCA_003222855.1 Acidobacteriota bacterium | reverse complement strand
TTGTATTCGGGAACTCGATCGATCCCTTCTTGCACTGTCTTGGTATCTCCCGATCCATCCGCGGCCACCACGATTGTGTAACGATCCTTCCTGCTGGATTCATTAACTGAGGCCCAACTTTGGTCGTGTCGTGTTCCGCGATCTCGAAGGTGTTTTGAATCCACCGGGCCCGGCGCGGCCAGCAGAATTACAATGCTTAGATAGAACACGGCTGGCTTCACTTGCTCGTTTGGGATCTCCGTGTATGGTTGAATTTAAGAATGGGAGCTTGAGCCTTCCTTCACTTCTCGGCAAGGCCCAAGCTCGTAACCCGGCGCCAACCAATCATCAAAACACGAACTTGACGCCCAGTTGAATGTCGCGCGGATTGTTCCTTTGCGTTGTCACCAGTCCAAAGGTTGCGGCGTTGCTCGGGTCGAGTCCGATGCCGTTGCCAAAGTAGGGGTGGTTGAAAGCATTGATGGCCTCGGCGCGCAATTGCAGCTTCGTGCTTTCGGTGAACTTGAAGTTCTTCGAGAGCGAAAGGTTCACATTCAGGAAAGGCTGGTTACGCAATCCATCAAGTGCCGTGGGAACGTTGCGCAAACCGGTGTTGAAATTATTCAGCCTGACGATACCGGTACCATTCACGAGCGGGATCTGGAAAGCTGAAATGTCGATACCGAATTTTTGGCCCTGTCCATTATTCTGTCCGGTTAATGCTTTCAGTTGATTCACATCACCGGCGTAATACCAAACTTGTGTCGGGCTCAAAGTAAACGGCTCGCCGGTTTGCCATTCGTATGTGCCGTTAACTTGCCAGCCTCCGAAGATCACATTCATAAACCGATTCGCACTATTGCCAAACCTTTCGCCTTTGCCGAAAGGAATCTGATAAACGACCGAAGCGGTAAACCGATCTGGCCGATCATCAGGTGAAATCCGAGACTCGAGAGTCGTGTCCGAAGGATTTAAGTAATCGGTTCTTTCCGTCAAATGAGAATGCGTATACGACGAGCTGAGGGTCAGATCTTTCGAAAGCCGCTCAGTGACCTGAAGCTGCAAAGCGTTATAACAGTTCGAGCCGTTGTATTGCTGAAGCCACAAGTCGGTGAATTGCGGGAACGCCAATAAAGACTGCGCGCGCGTAATCGTAGTAGCGCTGTTGAATGGACTGGTCGGGGGCAGAAGAGTCCTGAATGGATTGGGAATCGTAGCCGCGAGCAGAGTGTTCGCCGCGGTGTCCGAAGTCACGTCAGTTCCCAGGAACGACCGCGGAACAAAATTAAAGTTGCGGCTCACCGGCATGTCATAACCCCACGCCGAGACGAAGTTCGCCTCAACCACAAAATGCCCCGGCAGTTCTCTCTGCACGCCGGCGATCACGCGCGCGAACTTCGAGTTCTTACGCACGATCGGCAGGGCCGGCGCATCGGCGGTTCCCACGGCGACACCGGTTGACGTTAGTAGGCCCTGGCTGGCGCCCGGTGACGGCAGTGATCCGCTGGGGAACGGATTTGATAATGTCGCCGCGAACGTCAGTCCATTATTGTTCGTCGGCACGAATGGGGTGGTGCCGGCAAAGCCTTGCTGGAGCCCGAGCGACTGAATCTCGCTTTGGTGGGGCGCCATGTAAATTCCAAAGCCGCCGCGGACGACAGTCTTTTCATTCACCGCGTAAGAAATACCGAAGCGCGGTTCAATATTCTTTCTATCGGTGGTCCATGCCGCGCGATTGCTGCCGTCGGCATAAGTGTAGCCGCCCAACACTTTGAATTTATCGGGCGTCAGGAGGAAATTGGCCGGATTCGCGTTGAACGCGGTGGTGTAGGCCGCCCGCGCCGTAGCGTCGATGGCGGTTGGTGTCGCTAAATCGAAACCGCGTTGAATGCGATTGAAGCGCTCACTCAAGCCACCTTCCAATTCGTACCTCAGACCAAGGTTCAGCGTAAGTTTTGGAGTGACGCGCCAGTCATCATGAAAGAAAAATCCGTTATAGACGGACTGAACAGAATAATTGATCGCATTATCGATCTGGCTCGCTGTTGAGCCAGAGCCCGCCGTTGCAATGCCCAGAAGAAAAGCTGCGATGTCGCGCCCAAATGCATTTCGCAGCGTGCTCGAAGAGTTCGATGCCGGACTGGTAAAGGTTCCGTCGAAGAAAAGACGACCACCCTGATAGCCATTGCTGATGAAGTTCTCGCGCACGATGCGCAGGTCCCAACCAAACTTCGCTGTGTGGTCACCAAAGGTTCTCGTAACCGTGGGCTGAATTGATCCCATCATGAACGGCCGCAACCGCCCTGCGTTCCAATCTGAACGCATGGAACCCAGGTTGGCACGAATCGGGCGAATCGCATCAAGGTTGCGCATTTCGATCATCGGGAAGTATTGATAACCACGAAAGGCCGCCGCGGCTGCGGTTGAGAAACCCAGCGTAGTTGGATCAAGACTTAACGCGGGATGTCTTTCCTGGGTGAACTTGTTAAAGCTCACGCGCATGTCGAACACCATGTTGGAAGAAAGCATGTTGGTGTAATCGACGTTGCCGCCATCATTCGTTCGATCTTCGAACCCCTGGGTGATCGACGTGCCATTGATGTGGCTGGCTTGATTGTCCGCCGCCCAGTCGTAACGATCTTCAGGATTGAAACTGTGATAGTACTTGCCAAAGACGGATTGCTTGCCGCTGATGCGGTGGTCGATGCGGGTTAACCAGGCGCGGTACTTCTCGTGTCTGATGACATTCGAAAAATAGTTATTCTGAGTTCCGTTTGCCGTTCCCGAGACGTTTGGCAACGGATAGAACTTCAGCAAATTAACCGCAATCGAATTGAATAAAGCCGAGGGGATGAAGTTACACGTCGCGGTGACGGCGCCGGAGGTCGGGCATCCAAAAGATGTGCGCACAACGTTACTGCCGCTGGTCGTTCCGGTGAACGGATTGTAGATGATGGTATTCGCCGCGTTCGCTACGTTGGTGCGATCTGTAATCAACGCAGAGAAATCACCGTTGCGCATCGCAGCCGTCGGGACTGAGAAAAGTTGGGGTTCAGCCGTATTGTCGAGCAGGCGTTCGTACGAAAACAGGAAGAACGTTTTGTCGTGACCGTTGTAAACCTTGGGGATATCAACTGGCCCACTCACAACGCCGCCGAAGCGATGATACGTTCTGATCGGCCGGCCCTGCCCACTGCGGTTCGAAAAGAAATTGTTTGCGGTGCGGCTTCGATCGCGGTTGAAGTAATAGACCGATCCATGAGGTGCATTCGTGCCGCTCTTGACCGCGACGTTGACGGTACCACCCGCGGAATAACCCTGCTGCGCGTCAAACACATTCGTCTGTATTTTGAATTCCTGGACAGCGTCAGCCGGCGGAGAGAAACCAACCGCAAAATCAAAAGCATAGTTCGGTGAACCGTCGAGCGTGATCTGGTTTTGTGCCGGCGCTCCGTTGACACGGAAAGCCGCGAGGTTGCCGTTCGAGATCGGCGCAGTGAATTGCGGATTACCCGTATACACGACGCCCGGTGCGAGTGTCGCCAGCTGATACGCTGTTCCTTCAGACAGCGGCAACTCGGCAATTTGCTTTCGCTCAATCACTGAGCCGGTACTCACCGATCCTGTCTCTAGAACTGCGGTTGCAACTACGGTTACCGTTTCACTGACACTTCCCGTTTGCAGCTGCACATCAATAGTCAACTTGTCCGCCACGCGAATTTCAATTTGCTCGCGCACTTCGACTTTGAAGCCGTCTTTGGTAACCAGCAGTTTGTACTTTCCCGGAAGCAGGACCGGAAAATCGTAAGTGCCCTCGCCATTCGTTACGGTTGTGGCCTCAGCATTCGTGCCGGTATTGATGACAGTCACGGTCGCCCCGGCAACCACCGCCCCGTTCGGATCGGTTACTTTGCCTGTTATAGAACCTCGGAACTCCTGGCCAGAAGCGAATATAAAAGTCAGTAAAGTCAGCAGCGCGGCGCCGCAAACTTGTCGCACAAAGTGATTATGCATCGGATCGGATCCTTTCCTGCGGGTGCTAATCGACGAGTAACTCAGCAGGGCCCGGCGCAACTTTTTCTCTCAAGCCGGTTGCTGCCTTCAGGCGGTCATTAACCAAAGTGGTCTGACCACCTAAAAAATCTGGCGCACCTTTTATCACGGGACGCGGCGCGCCGTCAAGAGTTTTTTCGGCCCGCCAGAGATATTTCACAATAGGCTTGTCAGGCAACAAAAATCGATTACAATGCAGATAAGGGAGATCGGAAGGCGTGTCGTTTCACGCAGGCGTGGCCATCACCTCGGAAGAAATGAGTAGAGACAGCAACGGTTCCATTCAACTCGGTAGCTTTCGGGTGGTCA
>QHXH01000116.1 GCA_003222855.1 Acidobacteriota bacterium | reverse complement strand
CTCGATGCGCTCCTGCGCGTCCGGATGATCTGAGAATAGCGAACCCAACAAATCTGAATCGCGTTCCTCAATGCGCAGAAGTTTCTGAAACATCGTGATCATTCCCTGAGGATCGAGGCCCGCGCCTGGCATCGCGCGCACGCCGAGAAAGTCTGCCTCACGTTCTTCGTCACGTGAATGCATTGTTAACATGCCCGCGCCCACTATTTGTCCCAAACTCACTCCCAGATCGTGAGCGATGCTCCCCGCGACACCGGTCAGCTCGCCTAGTGAGTTCGCGATGTCGTCGTACTCTTTGGATTTCTTGAGCGTTCTCAAACTGTGACGCGCCACGAGGTGGCCAACTTCGTGACAAAGCACCGCCCCAAGTTCATTTTCGTTTGCCAGCCGCACCAAAGCGGTCGTGACGTACACATGACCACCCGGCAGCGAGAAGCCGTTAATTTCACGATCCTGGATCACGTGAAATTTGTAAACCAGATTCGGGCGCAGGCTGGCGCGCGCGCAACGTTGACCAATTCGATCGACTCGATCCAGGCCAGCGTCGGTCAGGTTGTACTTCTTCGTGACCTCGCGATGCAGTTGCGTGCCGAGCTTAATCTCGTCACGCTCGTTCAACAATCCGGCATTCGAATAACGCGCGTTGCGAAAATCCGAGTAAGGATCGTCGTATTGCGGAATCGCAGCAGCGCCTTTCACGATCCTTTCTGGTGTGAGCCATCCTGGCACCGCCACTGAAGTGATAATGAAGACGAGAAATAAGCGAAGGGATTTATTATGCCGATGCAATCGATTCATTGATTCTGATTTAGAGACCTTTCGCACTGGAATAATAAGCGAGGTTGCCAGACGTGCAAAGGCAAAACTATTACTACGACATCCTGGTGCAGCTCGGACTGTTTCATTCACACCGCGGCTTCAGCCCGGTGATCGGCAGACCTGACGCAACCCAAGTAGCCGTTTCAACGGCTTTCGACCGAACTACGAAGGAAAACCGTTGAAACGGTTCTTCATATCGAACCCACTGCTTAGCATCGGGCTGAAGCCACGGTGTGAACGAGACGCTTCGAAAATCGAATTACATCAGTACCGTACTTACGCGATTACCAGCTATAACGAACTTCTCTCAGGTGGGACAATCCGATAACATTGCGCGCATGTCATCACTTTCATTCTGGGGCGCCGCCGGAACAGTCACCGGCTCGAAGTATCTGATTGAATCAGAGAGCGCGCGCGTGCTGGTTGACTGTGGCTTGTTTCAGGGCGGCCACGATTTGCGGGATCGCAATTGGCAAAAGCCACCTTTCAAGGCTGCTTCCGTCAACGCTTGTATCATCACGCACGCGCACATCGATCACATCGGATACCTGCCGCGCTTTGTCAATCATGGTTTTCGCGGGCCGATATATTGTTCAGCAGGCACCGCGGACTTGATGAAAATTCTCCTGCCGGATTCAGCGCGATTGCAGGAGGAAGAAGCCGACTATCGGAACCGGCACAAGATAACTAAGCACCTGCCGGCCCTGCCACTCTACACCGAGGAAGACGCCCGTCAGACACTGAAACTGTTGCAAGTCGTTCCAAACACCGGCGCGCCGGTGCGTATCGTAAAGAGCATCGAAGCTGAATTTCGCATTGCCGGACACATTCTTGGTTCAAGCCAGGTGTTGGTCAATATCAACGGTGCAAACGAATCGTGTAGTGTGCTTTTCTCAGGCGATCTGGGCAAATACGATCAGCCGATCATTCGCGATCCCGTCGCGCCGCCGGCGGCTGATTACTTAGTGATTGAATCGACTTATGGCGATCGTTTGCATGATGTCGAAGAGCCAAAAGACGCACTCGAACGAATCATTAAGGACGCAGCCGCCCGTGGCGGTGCCGTGCTAATCCCTGCGTTCGCCGTTGGTCGCGTGCAGGAAATCGTTTACCTGATTCGCGAACTGGAAGAGGAAAAACGCATTCCTATCCTGCCGGTGTGTGTTGATTCGCCAATGGCCGCAGCGGCAACGCAAGTATATGCGCGCCGCAGTGAAGAACAGGATCAGGAATACGCCGCGGCTTTGAAGATCACACCAGCGCCGTTAAGCGCTCATCAAATGCTCGCGTGCAGCACCCGCGAGGAATCGAAGCGCATCAATGGCATGCAAGGCGCGCGCATTATCATCGCCGCGTCGGGAATGATGAATGGCGGGCGCGTCTTGCATCACGCGCTGCGGTTGTTGCCTGATGAGAACGCCACCGTGGTGTTCGTTGGCTACCAGGCTGCGGGAACGCTGGGCCGTCGGGTTGCTGACGGTGACAAGCAGGTCAAGGTTCTGGGTCAATGGGTTCCCGTGAAGTGCCGGATTGAAAAAATCGGCGGCTTCTCAGCGCACGCGGACTGGAAGGAAGTTGTGCGTTGGCTTGAAGGCATGCCGGCGCCGCCGCGTCGCGTTTTCGTCACGCACGGAGAGCCCGACGCGGCGCAAGCGATGGCCGCACACATTCGCGATCGGTTTGGCTGGACTGTTGAAGTACCGCAGTACGGTGAACGGTTCGAGTTGATCTGAGGGTGAGCCGGTGTCAGAAGCCCGAGCGTCAGCGAGGGCAATTATCGCCGACTGGCCCTCCCTCATGGTCGGGCTTCTGACACTAAAGTGAAATCATGCTGCGGCCATTCGCATCACCAATGCATCGCTGGCAATTCTCTTGTTGATATTCACTTCCAAGGTGCCGCGAAGCTCCTCGATCGCAGATAGCCAGGACGCGGCCTTCTCGCTGCTGAGTTCAGCGGCAATCTCTCTGAGATCATTAATCAGATCGCTGTTGACTACTGTTTCGGCCGGCAGCCCCAACCGAAGCGCCCACGCATCACGAATCAGAGTTTCGAGCACGCCCAGACTTTCTTCATAATCCGCGCGATCGCGCGCAGCGCCGAGTCCCTCGGCTGACCGTAGGAGTTGAACTCGATTGCCCGTGATCGTCAACGCTTTCAACACACCTAACATTGATTCGCGCCGCTCGCGGTACTCGTTTAAGTCCGAAGCACACGCGCGACCGATGCTTCCCTGCGACGTGCGAGCGAGCAATGCTGCATCGCCGGCCGGCATCGCCTTTTCCTCGATAAGAAATTTTTCGAGCTGCTCCGCGGCGACAGGCGCAAATCTAATCACCTGGCAACGTGAGCGAATGGTCGCGAGCAAAGCCGTCGGATTCGTCGTGGTCAGTATCAGATGAGTAGTCGCAGGCGGCTCTTCAAGTGTTTTGAGCAGGGCGTTCGCTGCCTGGTCGTTCATATACTCGGCGTCTTCCACAATAAAAACGCGCGCCGCGCCTTCGAATGGCCGGAAATTAGCCTCCCGTTCCAGTTCGCGCATGGGTTTGACCCGAATGATTTGCTTATACGGCCGAACCATTGCCAGGTCACCGTGCTCGCTCCAAATCATTCGCTCTTTATTGTCATCCGGGCTGCTGAATGGCGGAAAAGTTGAGTTGGCGATCCGCTTGCATGACGAGCATTCATCGCACGCTTCAACGCCGACGCGATGGCGACAGTTCAACGCTTTGGCTAACTCGAGCGCGAAGAGTTTTTTGCCGATGCCTTCTTCCCCGGTGAAGAGGAGCGAGCCGGGCATGCGGCCGCTGGCGAGCAAATGTCGCAGCGCGCTTTTGACTTCTTCATTGCCAATGAGACGTGAAAACATAACGTACTAAATTCGGGGCAGTAGCGCGACGGCCAGGGAGAGCTCTTACCTCGCAAAAGGAGCCCTTCCTGACGGTCGGGCTACTGGTCCGCTAAGAAAGCCTCGCTCTTTCAAAAAAGGTATTACGATGTCCATCACCAGCTCGTGAGTTTCCTGCGACGAACCATGCGCATCAATTACCCGGACGCGTTGCGGATTTGATTTTGCGATTTCCAGGTAGGCTTTCCGCACGCGCTCATGGAATTCTACATTCTCGCTATCGAGCCTGTCAGTGTGTTTCGCCGCCACGCGCCGTCTGGTTCGCACTGCCGACTCGGGAACGGATAAATCGAACAAAAGCGTCATATCCGGCGTCAGCCCATCGGTTGCCAACTGTACAATCTCGCTAATCAATTCTGGTCTGAAGCCGCGGCCTGAGCCCTGATAGGCGACCGTCGCATCGGCGTAACGATCTGACATCACAATCTTGTTCTCCGCCAGTGCGGGCCGCAGTACTGTCCGCACGTGTTGCGCGCGATCAGCCGCAAATACCAGCAGTTCGGCGAGCGGATCCACCTGGCCCTCTACGTCGAGTAATGCCGCGCGCAATTTTTGACCCAGCGTCGTTCCACCTGGTTCACGCGTGGTTACGACTGAAAGTCCGCGCGCGCGAAGTTCGCTGGAGAGCAACCGTAGCTGCGTTGATTTTCCGCAGCCATCAATTCCTTCAAAGGTAATAAAAACGCCAGCCATTTTTGGGATTGAACTTTATGCAGCTGGCGGCTCGTGTGTGTGATCGGGTGGATTTTCGGTCGGATTTGATGAATGTCGCAGCTCGCCGGTCGACCGTCGCGACTGTGAGATGGTTGAGATAGCGTGTTTGAAAATCAATTGATCCTGCGCGCCGGTTTCCAACAGCAATGAAAACTTGTCGAAGCTCTTAATTCGACCCAGGAGCTTCGCGCCGTTTACCAGATAGATCGTCACGGTGGTTTTCTCGCGGCGCGCGAGATTCAGAAAACCATCCTGAATGTTTTGTGGTACCGCTTTTGAGTCCACGAAACGATCGTCCTCGGTCCTGGCATTGCTAAACGGGGCTTCAGATTATAACAGCGAGTCGAAGCTTAC
>QHXH01000115.1 GCA_003222855.1 Acidobacteriota bacterium | reverse complement strand
GCAACTCTGCCAGCAGCTCACTCGGTAAACGTCCGGCGTCACTCGCGCCGATGTTTGAATCAACATGCGAAGGCTTTCGCATGCCGGGAATAATTGTGCTTACGGCCGGATTGCTAAGGATGAAACGCAAAGCCATCTCCGGCAGAGTCACGCCAGGCGGCAAGAGTTCTTTAAGTCTGTCTGCGCGCTCGACGCTGGGAATCAGGTTTTCAGGCACGAAGTAAGTATTTCGCCAATCGCCCTCAGGCCACTTGCTGTCCTTACTCAATGTGCCCGTCAAAGTACCTTCGTCGAAAGGAACTCGCGCGATGACCGCCACATCCATTTCGAGACAGGCGGGGAATAATTCATCCTCGGGATTTTGATCGAAGATGTTATAGATGACCTGAATCGAATCGATGAGTCCGCTGCGCACAGTCTCGACGCCGTTCCAGGGCTCCCAACGATTGATGCTGATGCCAACCGCGCTCAGCAACTTCTGAGATCTGAGGTCATCGATCTTTCTGGCCCAACGATCGTCTTTGACCCAACTGTCTTCCCAGACGTGAAACTGTACGAGGTCGAAACCTGGCAATCCCGCATGGTTTAGACTCTCGTGCATACGTTGTTCTATGTAATCCGGCGGGAACGTGTCATCAATCGTAAACTCGCGACGGCTTGGCCAGACAGAATTCTTCGGCGGAATCTTAGTCGCCGTGTAAAGTTTCTTTTGCGGATTGGCGCGGACGAGTTTGCCCAGTAAGGCTTCGCTGCGTCCCTCGCCGTAGGCCCAGGCCGTGTCAAAGAAATTACAGCCAAGATCTACTGCGCGTTGTAAGGAGGCCAACGACTCTTCATCATTTGAGCCGGTCCAGCCGCCCATGCCCCACATGCCGTAACCGATCTCGCTAACCTGCCAATCGGTACGACCAAAGCGACGATATCTCACTGCTCTTGTTCCCCCTTCAGACGGTTGTCGTTCGCGCACTGCGCCAGCGATCAATGGCAACTGCGATGACAATCAATGCGCCAATGATGATCTCCTGGATATAGTTGGGCCAACCTACCTGCTGACATCCATTGCGCAGGAACGCCATGATGAGCGCGCCAATCATCGATCCCAAAATTGTGCCTTCGCCGCCGCTAAGACTCCCGCCCCCAATAACGACCGCCGCGATGATGTCCAGCTCCAACCCGGCAGCAACCGTGGGATCGCCCTGGCGCAGACGCGACATCTGCATTACCCCCGCCAGCCCAAATAATAAACCTGCTAACGCATAGATGTAGATCTTCAGACGATCAGTCGCGATTCCACAGGCGCGAGCAGCAGCTTCGTTAGAACCGAGCGCAAACACGCGCCGGCCGAAGACTGTGCGACTCAAAACCAACGCCGCGATGATTGCAAGAGCGACCGCAATCCAAACACCGGGCGCTACCAGCAACCATTCTGGCCTGGGCACGGTGAGCAAAAGATTGTTGGCCCACGTCTCTGGCACATTTACGGTCTGCGAGCCGGCGATCCCCTTGGCGACTCCGCGCGCGACGCCCAGCATTCCCAGGGTGGCGATGAACGGGACTACGCGCAAGCGCGTGATGGCCAGCCCATTCATAACGCCAACGATACCGCCTGACATAATTCCAGCGGCAATCGCCAAACTAACAGCCCATCCCGCATTGATGCCCAGCGCGGTGATGACACCAGTCAGAGCGATCGTTGATCCCACTGACAGATCGATTCCACCGCTGATAATGATCATCGTCATTCCGATCGCGCCGATCGCGACGATGACCGTTTGCGCCAGGACGGTGCGAAGATTTTTTGGTGATAAGTAATGCGCTGGATCGCCGATAAGAATCGCGAAGATGGCGATAACCAGGACAAGGCCGAGGAAGGGCGCCAGGCGATTAAGCCAAATGCGAGTAACGCGCGCCGGCGAATCGGAGATTATCTCAGTGGCCATCAGTGTCGCTCTGATCGTTTTCCGCAAAAGTCGCCGTGCGATGACCGAGTATACCGTTAAACTCAAATCCGGCAACGGAAATTGCAGCGCCGGGAAATCTTCCCGATTCATGGGTGTCGTCCTGGTTTGGCTTTGCGTACCTTGGCGCCTTCGCGTCTTTGCGTGAAATAATTCTCACGCGAAGCGCACTTCACGCGGTGTAAATGTGGCACGCGCATCTTGCGCGTCATTCACGGGCGGGACGCCCGTGCCACCTCGCCAAACTGCATCAGTACCCACCGGCCCGCTCCCTCAACTGGATTGACAGGCATTGGTCCACATGTTTTCATGCAGCCGCCTGAACCAGTGGTAATGAGCAACGCGGAACCGGACATTGGCACGACGCTGCACGACGAAGCAGAGCCACAACTGCGCGACCTGCTGTTGTTTGTCGCAGGCGGACGCACTTTTGGCATTTTCTCGGACGAAGTCGAAAGCACCGCCGAAGCAAAACGTCCCACGCCGTTGCCCCTTGCTCCTGCGGCTGTGCTGGGAGTTGTGTATGTCCGCGGGCGGATGCTGACGCTGCTTGATTCCGCGGCGCTATCGTCGGGCGAGGCGGGGACCTGGCCTTCAGCCGTTCCGGCGATTATTTCCTTACGCGGCGACGAGCAACTGGCGCTGGCGGCTGACTCCTTTGCCGGCACGACTACAATCTCTGCCAGCGATATTGAAGTTTCACCTGACGACGAAGAGTTCCAGACAACTAAGGCAGTCGCGGGTATTCTGCGTCACGGTGGGGAAAAAATCACAATCCTTGATGCGTCGCAGTTGTTTGAAGCCGCCGTTCACCGCAAAGAACGGCGCCGCCGCCGGTTCTAAATCCGAAAGGATTCCGATTTCCCGCCACATGGCCCAAATGGCCACATCAGCTTGCGTTTCGCGCCGCTTGGCTGGCATACTTCCGCCGTTCATTCCTGCTCTCGCGCCACACTGATGATGGCGCCGGTCCGTGCTGGAAGGCGACGACGTTCGGCTGAAGAGAGAGTGAGGTTAGTTGTCAACTGTTAGGAGCCGCTCTTGCCGAAGCCAGAGCACCGGATGCGTCGCGTTCCACCGCGAAGGTTTACCTTCAGATCAGCGATTGAAAGACCCACATCCGAGCCTCCCTTAGCACAAGAGGATTAGAATTAGAAATGGCTACGAAACTTTATGTAGGGAACCTTTCGTTCCAGACAACCAGCGACGAGCTGAAGGATCACTTTGCCCAGGCAGGGAATGTCGAATCAGCCTCGGTGGTCGAAGATCGCATGACGGGCCGCTCGCGCGGTTTTGGCTTTGTCGAGATGGCAACTCCGGAAGAAGCAGCGGCGGCAATTGAACAGCTCAACGGTAAAGAATTTGGCGGTCGCAATTTGACCGTCAACGAAGCTCGCCCGCGAACCGATCGGCCCGGTGGCGGTTACGGCGGTAATCGCGGAGGCGGTGGTGGCTATGGCGGCGGTGGTGGTGGCTATGGCGGCGGTGGCGGCGGCGGCCGAGGTCGCGACAAGGATCGCGGTGGTCGTGGCGGCAGCCGTAACGACCGCGAACCACGCTGGTAATCCAGCGCGAACTGTTAGCTTGCGTAATCTAGTCCGACCGCAAGGCGAGGACCTGGAAAAATCAAGAGGCAAAGATGATTGGCGCGCGGGCGTCGGATTCAATCTTTGCCTTTTTTGTAGCGCAAGTTGTTAACTTGCCTGCATTTCTCTGCCGCCCTTATCGCGTTTCGTGTTATTTCGTGGTCATCGTTTTCCTAATAGACAAAGGCGGCCACGAAATTACATCAAAGTCAGCCGCGCGCTGGCTCCACTTCAAATCACGCAAGTTAACAACTCGCGCTACTTCCTGGCCTCAGGCGTGATTTTCAGCGTCAGCCGCTGACCGTCGCGAATGACTTCGACTTCATACTCTTGTCCGGCTTTCATCTCGCCCAGGGCGTAGGTGTAATCGTAAACGTTCTTCACCTCGCGACCGGCAAGCTTCACTACCTTGTCGCCCGCTTTCAGACCCGCCCTGGCCGCCGGTGAATCATCGCGGACTCCGTCGAGTTTCAATCCATCATTCGAATCTGCGTAATTTGGAATCGTGCCGAGATACACGCGAAATCCAGTTGAGCGGCCTTGCGAGTCACTCTTCGCGACCGTGTAGGTTGGTCGTTTGTCGCTCTTATCGATGTCGCGAATGATCCGGTCAACAAACACGAGGATGCGCGCCTCGCCTTCATAGTTGATCTTGTCGGCTGTATCGGAAGGCTTGTGATAATCGTTGTGTGTCCCAGTCCAGAAGAAAAGCACGGGAACCTGTTTCGAGTAGAACGATGAGTGATCGCTGGGTCCGTAGCCGTCTTGGTTAAGTGTGAGTGTGAACGGTGTAGCAAAATCCGGCGGCAGTTTAGGAAGATCCATCGTGACAATCGGCTGGCCGTTAATGCCGACGACGATCGGAGCCCCAGCCGGAGTTGCCCTCGGATCCAAACTGACGCGAATGTTTGGGGAAGCTGACGTGCCGATTTCGTTTAGCGCCGCCGTCCTCATGTTCTCTGCGGAGTTTTCACCGTCAATAATCGATCGCCACTCCGGCGCCGTTCCCACACCGCCAATGATTAACTTCGAATCCTGCAGCCGCCCAATCATGTCCATATTGATCATTGCTACAGTGTTCCCGAGCGGCACGATCGGATGATTCACATAATAGCTCGATCCGATCAGCCCTTCTTCTTCGCCGCTAAAT